>MVQS01000085.1 GCA_002067855.1 Syntrophaceae bacterium PtaB.Bin038 | reverse complement strand
CAGCGCCCTGAGCCTGATCAAGAAGCATCTCTGGGAATTCGCCCTCTCCCGGGGCATGTGGAGGCGGACGCTCGATATCTACATGGCCCTGGAGCTGGACCGGCGGATCGTGATCTTCTTCGACAAGGCCGTCTACTATACGACACAGGGTCATGAAGCAGGGGGAGCCCCCCCGTCGTGACGGCAAACGGGGCGCACGCCCATTCCTCCCGCCCGACCCGGCCCGTGCGCCCCCGCTCCAGTCTGCGCCGCCTTTCAGGCCCCGGGCATGCGGGGCTTCGATTTCCGGCCGGGGATGCGCCGGGGTCGTTTGTATCCCTGATCCTCACCCGTCCGCCGGGGCCTCTCTGCGGCGCCGGGAGGTTGCCGAAATGCCCGGGACCCCCGGCACGCCGCGTTTTTTTGCTTGCAAGGACGTTTTTTCTGTGCTAGAAAGCCTCTGAAATTCGAATGGTTCCTATTCGAGTGGGCCCTTTTGCCCACTTTTTTATTTTAAAGACAGGCGTAAGGCTCAAGGCATTAGGCGCATAAGGCCTGGTGGTAAAGAAGAATCGTTCAATCCTGTTGCCTTGAGCTGTAAGCCATACGCCCTATGCCGGAAAGTCCCACATACCGGGAGAGGATCCTCGATCTCGTCACGCCGGCCGTCGAGGCCGAAGGCCTGGAGATTGTCGAGCTCGAGTGCCTGCGGATGAAGACCCGATGGCTCGTTCGGATCTTCATCGACCGGGAAGGCGGGGCGACCCTGGACGACTGCACGGCGGTGAGCCACCAGGTGGGCGACCTGCTCAACGTGCACGATCTGCCGCCGGGGCCCTACACGCTGGAAGTGTCCACCCCGGGGCTCGACAGGCCGCTGACGCGCGACAAGGATTTCGAGACGTACCTCGGCTCGAGGGTCCGAATCCGGACCCGGGAGCCCATCGAGGGGTCGCGGAATTTCCTGGGCACCTATGTCGACTATTCGACGGAGGGCGGCCGCCGGATCGTCACCGTCGAGGTGGACGGCCGGGCCGTCCGCATCGACCGGGAGAACATCCGGAAGGCGAATCTGGAATACGAGAGACCGGCCCCGGGCACCAGGCATCAGGCATCAGGCAGGAAGAAGAAATAACGCTTTGTCCGTGCCGGAGCCCACAAGTTTGCGTCAACGGGCGGTTTGGAAAAGGCAGGCGACAGGCACCAGGCATCAGGCAGCAAGGGAAAAGCACAGGAGCAGATTTCCTGGAGCCGAACGCCTAAAGCCTGACGCCGATCAGATCAGGAGGTCACGCATGTTTCCGGAGTTGAAACGTCTCATCGAACAGATGGGCAAGGACAAGGGGATCGAGAAGGAGATCATCATCGAAGCCCTTGAGTCGGCCATCCTCACCGCGGCGAGAAAGAAGCTGGGGCCGAAGGTGGAGCTCGAGTCCAAGTACAACGAAGAGGCGGGCGAGCTGGAAGTCTTCCAGTTCAAGACGGTCGTGGAGAAGGTGCTTGACCCCGAAACGCAGATCTCCCTCGAGGAAGCGAAACGGGACCTCGACGAGGAGGCCGAACCGGGCGACAGCCTGGGCATGAAGATCGACGCGGCCAGCTTCGGCCGTATCGCCGTCCAGACGGCCAAGCAGATCATCATCCAGAAGGTCAAGGACGCCGAGCGCGACAAGATCTACGACGAGTACAAGGACAAGAAGAGCCAGATCGTCAGCGGCTTCGTCCAGCGCTTCGAGGGCGGCAGCATCATCGTGAACCTCGGCCGCGCCGAGGCCGTCATCCCCCCCTCCGAGCAGATTCACCGCGAGACCTACAAGCGCGGCGACCGGATCCGGGCCTTCATCGTGGACGTCAAGAAAATCTCCAAGGGGCCCCAGATCGTTCTGTCCCGAACCCACCCGGGGTTCCTGCGGGCCCTCTTCGAGCTCGAGGTGCCGGAGATCTCCGAGGGATTCATCGAGATCGTCAACGTGGCCCGCGAACCCGGCAACCGCTCCAAGATTTCCGTCCGCACCCTCGACAAGGACATCGACCCCGTCGGGGCCTGCGTCGGGATGCGGGGGTCGCGCGTGCAGAGCGTCGTCCAGGAACTCAAGGGCGAGAAGATCGACATCGTCCCCTACTCGGAAGACGCCGTGAAGTACATCTGCTCGGCCCTGTCGCCTGCCAAGGTCAGCAAGGTCTTCATGTACGAGGACGAGCGGTCCATGGAGGTCATCGTGCCCGACGACCAGCTCTCGCTGGCCATCGGCCGAAGCGGTCAGAACGTCCGGCTCGCCGTGCGCCTTACGGGCTGGAAGATCGACGTGAAGAACGAGTCCATGCTCCAGAAGCAGTCCGAGGAAGGGCCGAAGGTCCTCATGAAGATTCCCGATCTGGATGAGGCCTCTGCGGAGCTTCTCTTCAAGGAAGGCTACAAGAGCGTCGCCGCCCTGTCGTCGGCCGACCCCGAGGCCCTGAAGGCCATCCCGGGGATGGACGCCGAAAAGGCGCAGGGGATCGTCGAGAGGGCCGCGCAGGTCATCGAGAAGGAAGCGGCGGGTCCCGCGCCCGAGCCTCAAGGGTAGGCACGGGCCCGGGTTGAACCACACATTTCGGGGGTTTCGAGAATGTCCAAAGTGAGAGTGTACGAACTGGCCAAGGAGTTCGGGGTCGAGAACAAGGAGTTCATCGCGAAGCTGAAGACCCTCGGGATCGCCGTCAAGTCCCACTCCAGCACGCTCGAGGACAGCGAGGTCGAGCGGGTCCGCAGCGAGTTCGCCGCCAAGGGCGAGAAGGAAGTCGTCGAGAAGCGCGTCAAGTCGACCGTCATCCGCCGCCGGGCCGTCCGCCTGCCCGCCGAGGAAG
>MVQS01000084.1 GCA_002067855.1 Syntrophaceae bacterium PtaB.Bin038 | reverse complement strand
TGCAGGTCCTGGTTCGTGGCGGAGATGATCCTCACGTCGATCTTGATGTCCTCGGAGCCGCCGATGCGGCGGATCGTCTTCTCCTGCACGACGCGCAGCAGTTTCACCTGCAGCACCACGGGCAGCTCCGCGATCTCGTCGAGGAAGATCGTCCCGCCCCGGGCAACCTCGAAGAGCCCCGCCCGGTCCGCGAAGGCCCCCGTGAAGGAGCCCTTCATGTAGCCGAACAGCTCGCTCTCCAGGAGGGTTTCCGGGATACCCCCGCAGTTGATGGCCACAAAGGGCTTTGTCCTCCGGGCACTGTTGCCGTGGATGGCCCTCGCCACCAGTTCCTTACCCGTGCCGCTCTCTCCCAGTAGCAGCACGTTGGCCGGCGTGTCGGCCACCTTGCCGATCAGGGCGTAGACCTTCTGCATCTCCTTGCTGCGGCCCACCATGGTGCCGAAATAGCGGGCCCCCTCCCCCTCCTGGAAGGGGAGGGGTTTCTCCTGCCGTTCCGCCTCACGCTTTTCCAGGGCGTCGCGGACGATGCCCAGGAGGTCGTCGACGTTGAAGTTCTTCTCCACGTAGTCGTAGGCGCCCTCGCGCATGGCCGCCAGCGCCGTCTCCCCCGAGGCAAATGCCGTCAGCAGGATCACCGCCGTGCCCGGGGCCGTCTCCTTTACGCCCTTGAGCAGGTCGATCCCGTCCATGCGGGGCATCTTCAGGTCCGTGATGACGAGATCGAACTTCTTCTTCCGGATCAGTTCCAGCGCCGCCGCCCCGTCGTCGGCCGTGGAGACCTGGTACCCCTCCCGGGAAAGCATGATATCGAGGACATCCTGAATGCCCCTGTCATCGTCGACTACGAGAATCCGCTCCATCATCCCCTCTTACCGTCCCGCCGCAGCAGCGGACTCTCGCTGCGCGTCTGCCCCCGAACCCTCCGATTCCTCGCGCATAAACCGCGGCAGCCTCACCCGGAACCGAGTCCCCCGCGTGGCCTCGCTCTGTACCTCGACGTGGCCTCCGTGGCTCTCCACGATGCGCCTCACGATGGCAAGCCCCAGGCCGCTGCCCCTCTCCTTGGTCGTGTAGAAGGGCTCCCAGATCTTCTCGATGTGGGCAGGGTCAATGCCGGCGCCCGTGTCGCCGATCTCGACCCTCACGGCGCGCGCCTCCCCGTTGACACCGTCCGGGCAGACCCTCACGGTGAGGGTCCCCCCTTCAGGCATGGCCTGCATCGCGTTGATGATCAGGTTCCACAGCACCTGCCGGATCTCGGCGGGGTCGCCCATCACGGTGAGTCCCTCCCCGAGTTCTTTTCGGAGCACCACCCGCGGGTTCCACTCCGCGCTGACCGTGAGCGATTCGATGACGTCCTCGACGAGCCTGCCGATGTCCGTCTCCGACCGCATGCCGAGGTTCGTGCGCGCCATGAGAAGGAAGTTTCGCACGAGGCCTTCCATCTGGTCCTTCGCCCGGAGGATCACCTGCATGAGCCGCTCGTCCGTCGGTTCGAGTTTCAGGTCCCGCCTCAGGATCTGGATGGAGCCGCTGATGGACTGCAGGGGCGTGCGCAGTTCGTGGGCCAGTCCTGCCGCCATCTGACCGATGAAGGCGAGCTGCTTGTTCTTTTCGCCCTCCCGCTCCATTTCCTTGAAGGGGGTCAGGTCCTGGAAGATCAGGATGCTGCCGATCCTGACCCCCCGCTCGTGCAGGGAGGACTCGGAAATTCCCAGGACCATCGGCTCGCCCGATTTCTTCCGGATCACGATCTCGAAGCGTTTCCGCTGCCGCCGCCGCTCGTCGGCCCCCCCCTGGGAAATGACGGCCGAGACCCCCGGGAAGACCTCCTCGATGCTGCGGTCGACCACTTCCCCGAAGGCAAACCCCGTGATCTCCTCAGCGGCGCGGTTGAAGGAGCGGACGGCCCCGTCGAGGTTGATCGTCAGGATGCCCGTGTCGACGGACTCGATGATGCTGCGGTGCAGCAGGTCGAGGCGGTCGAAGGCCGTGGCCTTCTCGGCCAGCATGCGCTTGGCTTTACGCTCCTGCTCGACGACGAAGCTCGTCAGCAGGGCCATGATCACGAACGCGGCCACGTGGGTGGCCGCGCGGGTCAGGATGTACTCGCGCGTCGGCTCGCCCCGGGGGATGAGGCCCTCATCGTAGAGAATCTCGAAGGTCCCGCTGTAGCCGGCATGGACGATGAGGACGTAGCTCAGGCTGCTCAGCGCCGCGATCGTGAGTCCCCCCCTGCGCCCCAGGAATAGCGTCGAGTAGATGATGACCAGCGAGTACAGCACGGAGTAGACGCTGTCGATGCCCCCCGTCAGGAGCACGATTGCCGTGACAAAGAGAACGTCCACAATGGACTGGGCGACGATGTTCAGGCGGCGCCGGCGCACCGTCCTCGGCAGCGCGAGGCAGAGGATCGAAAAAGCGAAGATGACGGCGATGAGGGAATAGCTGAACCAGAGGTAATCCGCCGGAAGTTTCCCCACGGCGCGGAACTGGATGAACATGGTCACGCCGAGGAAATAGGAGACCACCGCGAGCCGCGAGAGAGCGATCCATCTTGTGTTTCGCTCAGCCTGATCCTGTTCGAGCACTTGATGTTCCGTCATGACGCGAATGTCCACCCGTGACGCTCCTCCCGTAAACCGGCGGAGGATGTTCCGAATCAGGTTACACCTGTTACTTTCGTCACATTTTCGGCAATCTTTAGCGTTTCCTTCCTTGTCCGTTGACAGAGCGCCGCGATTGTGGTTTGACCTCCCTATCCGGCACGCCGACCTCCTTCCTGTCCGGCAGGGTCGATTTCCGATCCACGGCCCTCTGCTCGCCCATGGCGAGCCCCGAGCGACCGCATCACGGGCACACTCCGTTCCGGGCGAGGTTCGGCAGGTGGTCAATCGCCCCCTTTTCTTTCTGCTCGTTTTCTTCATCGGCGGCATCGTGACCGGTGCCGTGTTCGACATCCCCCGGCCGTGGCTGGCCGGCATTTTCGCCGGCGCGTTCGCCCTTTCCGCGGCGTGCCTCACTTTCCGCAGGAACACGGCCGCCTTCGCCGCGGCCGCGATCGGGTTCTTCGCCCTGGGTCTTTACGGGATCGCATCCGTCCTCTACGCCGAGGCGCCGCCGGGTCATGTCGTCCATTGGGCGGAGAAAGGGAAAATCGTCCTGGACGGCGTCGTCTCGGAGAACCCGAGGGTCTCAGGAGATCGGACGGTGCTTGTCCTGGAAGCCGTGCGGGTGGAATGCGACGGGGTTTCGCAGGGCGCCGTCGGAAGGCTGCTGCTCTCCGTCGGGGAGACCACGCGGGACTTCAAGTACGGCGACTTCGTCCGGACGGGAGTCCGCCTGAAGCGCCCGCGCAGCTTCTCGAATCCCGGGGGTTTCGATTACGAGCGTCATCTCCGGCTCCAGGGAATCCGGGTGCGGGGCTTCGTGGACGACCCCCGGAAAATCGTCCTGATCCGCGAGGGGCAAGGAGTTCCCTGGAGACAGTCCCTGGAGGGTTTCCGAACCCGCATCCGCGACCGCATCCGCTCGCAGGCCCCCTTCCCCGAAGGAACCCTGATCCAGGCCATGACCCTCGGGGAACAGAGCGAAATCCCGCGCGAGATCCAGGACCGTTTCAACCGGACGGGGACGTCCCACATCATCGCCATTTCGGGATTCAACGTCGGGATCATCGCCCTCATTGCGTTCTTTGTCATCCGGAGCCTGCTGAAGACGTCCGAGTACCTGCTGCTGCGCTTCAACCTACAGAAACTCTCCGCCCTCTTCGCTTTCGGTCCGGTTGTCTTCTATGCTTTCGTCGCCGGGCTCGGCATGTCCACGGTCCGGGCCCTGCTCATGACGCTGGCTCTGCTGCTGACGATCCTCATGGGCCGCGCGAGGGACCTTCCGAACACGTTGGCCCTTGCCGCCTTTGCGATCCTCGCAGTCTCCCCTGCCGCCCTTTTCGACATCTCGTTTCAGCTTTCCTTCACGGCCGTGGCGGCCATCCTGCTCTTCATGCCCGGAATCACGGAGCGCCTGACGGCATGGAAGAACAACGCGGAGGGAAAGGCAGGGCGCCTGGCTCGGAAACTCACCGCAAACCTGACCCTCTTCATTGCCGTCTCGGCTGCCGCGACTCTGGGCACCCTGCCCTTCATCGTGTATTACTTCAACCGGGTCTCCAACATCACCCTCCTGGCGAACCTCCTCCTCGTTCCGATCCTCGGCTTCGTCGTTCTGCCTCTCTCCATGCTGCTCATCCTGCTGGCGCCGGTTTCCGACACCCTCTCGGCCTTCCTGATCGACATCACCGCATGGCTGACGCGCCTGTGTCTGGGCCTCAATGACCGGCTCGCCTCACTGCCGGGTTCCTCTTCGATCCTCACGACGCCGACGTTTCCCGAGATGGGGGCCTACTATGTCATCCTCATCACCGCGGCCCTGATCCTGGGACTCCCCGGCCGGACCGCCACGGGCAGCCCCGTTTTTTGGACCCGCCAACGTCTGGCCTGTGCCCTCGGATTGGCCGTCCTCTTCCTGGCCGGTCACAGTTTTTGGGTCTACGCCAAGCTGCAGAACCGGGATCGACTGAGCGTCACCTTCCTCGACGTGGCTCACGGCTCCTGCACGCTCGTGGAGTTCCCAGGCGGGAAGAGGATGCTCATCGACGGGGGCGGGTTCCCCAACGACCGGTTCGACGTGGGACGTACCGTCGTCGCCCCCTTCCTGTGGCACAGCCGCATCGGGAAGATCGACATCGTCGTTGCGACTCACCCCCACCCCGACCACATCAACGGCCTTCCCTATATCCTGGAAAACTTCGGCGTGGAGGAGATCTGGTCAAACGGCGACGAGGCTGCCGTCGACGCGGGCATGGCCCTGCGCGAGAAGATGGGGGAGAAGGGTATCGCGCACCGGATCGTGACGGCCCGCTCGCCCGCGTTCGAGGTGGGTGGCGCGCGCATCCGCATCCTCAGCCCCGACGCGCCGGCTGCCCCGGGGTCAGACCTCGGCGATCGGGAACTCAACGAACGCTCCCTCGTCCTGCATCTGCAATGGAAGGACGCGTCCTTTCTTCTTCCCGCGGATATCGGCGAGCCGACGGAGCGGGCCCTCGCCGCCCGTGGCAGGCTGTCCGCAGTCGGGGTGCTCCTGGCGCCGCACCACGGCTCCGCCACATCAAACTCCATTCCCTTTCTGCGGGCGGTGAGGCCCGA
>MVQS01000083.1 GCA_002067855.1 Syntrophaceae bacterium PtaB.Bin038 | reverse complement strand
CCTGCGCAGCGCCCTGGGGCAGGTGGTCAACTTCTTCTACACCCTGCAGGGCGAGGCGGCCGGCGCCCAGGCCTTCTCGAACTTCGACACGCTGCTGGCGCCCTTCATCCGCTACGACAAGCTCTCCTACCAGGACGTCAAGCAGGCCCTGCAGGAGTTCATCTTCAACATCAACGTCCCCACGCGGGTTGGCTTCCAGACGCCCTTCACCAACGTGACCCTCGACGTCAACGTGCCGAAGCACTATGCCGACCGCAACGTGATCATCGGCGGTGTGCCCCGCAAGGAGACCTACGGCGAGTTCCAGGAAGAGCTGAACCTTTTCAACAAGGCGTTCCTAGAGGTGATGGCGGAGGGGGATGCGAAGGGCAGGGTCTTCACATTCCCCATCCCCACCTACAGCATCACCCGCGACTTCGACTGGGACAACCCCCTGATGGAGGGCCTCTGGGAGATGACGGCCAAGTACGGCGTGCCCTACTTCTCCAACTTCGTCAAC
This sequence comes from Syntrophaceae bacterium PtaB.Bin038, assembly GCA_002067855.1. GTDB lineage: Bacteria > Desulfobacterota > Syntrophia > Syntrophales > UBA2192 > UBA2192. Next base: position 30,946 of record MVQS01000083.1, on the reverse strand, counting down.
TCCGACATGAGCCCCGAGGACGCGCGCAGCATGTGCTGCCGGCTCCGCATCGACAACCGCGAGCTGGTCAAGCGCGGCGGCGGCCTCTTCGGCTCCAACCCCCTGACGGGCTCCATCGGCGTCGTGACGCTCAACATGCCGCGGCTGGGCTACCTGTCCAAGTCCGAGGAGGAGTTCCTCGAGCGCCTCGAGCGGCTCATGTACCACGCCAAGGAGAGCCTCGAGATCAAGCGCAAGGTCCTGGAGACCTTCACGGACCGCAACCTCTACCCCTACACGAAGCACTACCTCCGGGGCATCCGGGAGCGCCTGGGCAGCTACTGGAAGAACCACTTCTCCACGATCGGCCTGGTGGGCATGAACGAGGCCTGCCTGAACCTCATGGGCCGCACGATCGCCGAGCGCGAGGGCATGGACTTCGCCAAGCGCGTGCTGGACTTCATGAACGCCAAGCTCCTCGAGTACCAGGCCGAGACGGGCAACAACTTCAACCTGGAAGCCACGCCGGCCGAGGGCACCTCCTTCAGCCTCGCGCGGATCGACAAGGCGAAGTACCCCGACATCATCTCGGCCAACGAGAACGGCGGCCCCGCCTTCTACACCAACTCGACGCAGCTGCCGGTGAACTACACCGACGACATCTTCGAGGCCCTGGACCTGCAGGACGAGATCCAGGTGAAGTACACGGGCGGCACCGTGTTCCACACCTTCATCGGCGAGCGCATCGCCGAGCCCGAGGCGGCCAAGGTGCTGGTGCGCAAGATCTGCGAGACCTACCACATGCCCTACTTCACGCTGACGCCCACCTTCAGCGTCTGCCCGGACCACGGCTACATCCGCGGCGAGGTCGAGGCCTGCCCCGACTGCAACACCGCGACCGAGATCTACTCGCGCGTCGTGGGCTACCTGCGGCCCGTCAGGCAGTGGAACAAGGGCAAGCAGGCCGAGTTCGGGATGCGGCAGACCTACCGCGTCAACGGCACGGCGTCGGAGGAGAAGGAGGACAAGGAATCGCGGGTCTGGCTCGTGGAGACCGCCCGGCAGACGGGGGCCGCGCGCTGAGGATCCAGGGGCCCGGGTACAGGGCTCGGGGCACAGGCAAGAAGAGAGAAGAACCGGGCTGCCGGGGCGCTTGCGGGCGTACCGGCGGCCCGTTTTTTTGAGGATGGCTTGACATCTCCGCGGCAATCGAACAAGCCGCCGGGCCGATCGGCCGGGATGACGGGTGCCCCGGGGGGGGACATCCGGCCGTGCCCCGTGGGAGATGGAGAAAAATCGTGAACACAGCCAAAAAGGATTTGATTTCGGCTCTTTTTTTTGTTATCAGTTCATGAAATCGAAGATACCCCACGATTCCGCGGGGATGGGAAAAGGCAGCCGCATCGCTGCAAGCGCGGATCGCACAAGGGGTTTTCGACCTTCCCGACCAGGATGACAGAGCGACGGCAGGTCCTCCGCAGAGGCCGAAACGGCCCCGGAACCCTGCCGTTCCCGGGATTCACCACTCAGCCCAGGAATCGGGCTGTTCCGGGATTCATAAAGCCCCGGTCTCCAGGCATTCCGGCCCTGCGGACAGGCGGCTCGAGGGGAGAGGCCCTCCTTATTTCTTTCTTGCCTTCACGACATACGTCAAGCCCGGGCCTGACCGGGCATCGACTGGTGCATAGCGTCCATCACGGTTCCTCGCAATCTTACGCCGCACGTCCCTTTCGCCGAAACGTCAGGGGGGGTTCGCGACGGGGACTACAGACTCACAAATACGATTGTGGGTAGCACAATTCGAAAAATTCAATCGAGAAAGGGGGGGTCCTGCCAGCATCCAATCTTTTTCATCCATTCCAAAGCATTCACAGGTGACGGAGAGAACGAACGGTTTACTGACGACATGACCAGCTGAACAAGGAGGAACATAGAACATGCCCCAGCAGAAAATCGCAAACAAAGAAAAAATCTGGATGCCCACCCCGATACAGCAGAAACTCAGGGACAAGACGATCACCGCGAAGAAATGGGCGGAAATGGTCAAACCCGGCGACTGGATCAACCGCGGCGGCCCCGGCTCGGACACCCTGCCCTGCATGGAGGCCCTGGCGGCCAGGCTCGGCGACGGCCCCGGCGACCTGAAGAACATCGAGATCTGGAACCAGGCGATCATGCTCGGCAACAACTTCTGCGCCGCGACCGACCCGGAGGGCAAGTACCACGTCCTCCACGAGGCCTTCATTCTCCCCACCCTTCGAGGCCTCATGACCAAGGGGTACAAGGGCGTCGACTGGAAGCACTGGGGGTGGGCGCTGGGCATGGACGCCGAGTACGCCCGCTTCTACCGCAAGGAGAAAGCCAAGCGCGCCATGGACTGGGGCATCCAGGCCTGCGCCGTGCCCCAGGCCGGCTACGTAAACGCCAGCTACGGGGTCAACAACTTCATGATCACCGCCAAGTCCTGCAAGAAGTTCGTCTGCGAGATCCGCTCGGACTACGCCTGGTGTGAAGGCGGCCGCGGAATGTTCCTGCCCATCGACGAGGTGGACTACTTCGTGGAAGTGGACGTGGACGACCCGAAGTACCAGTGGATGTACATCGCAGAGAAGGACATCAAGCCGGATGAGATCCAGAAGGCCATCGCGGCAAACTGCGTCTCCATCATGCGCGACGGCGACTGCATCCAGGTCGGCATCGGAGCCCTCCCCACGGCCGTCGTCATCGGCATGCGGGACCACCACCTGAAGCACCTCGGCGTGCACAGCGAGATGATCGGCGAGTACGCCTTCACGCTCATCGAGGCGGGCTGCGTCGACAACTCCCGGAAGGTGCTGGACAAGGGGCGGTGCGGCTGGGCCTACATCATGCCCGTGGATACGCCCCGTTACTACGAGTATCTGCACCGCAACCCGATGTTCGCCGGGTACGACATCGGCTACACCAACAACGTAGTGACGCTTTCGCAGCAGGACAACATGGTGACCGTGAACAACTTCGCCCAGATCGATCTCCGGGGGCAGGACTGCGCGGGCAACGTCGGCGGCCGTCCCATCTCCTCCACGGGCGGCCAGTTCCAGTTCACCCTCGGCGCCATGATGGCCAAGGGCGGGCGAGCGATCATCGCGGCCACCTCCCGCGACGCCAAGGGCCGCTCCCGCTTTGTTCCCACGCTGGATCCGGGCAGCGTCGTGACCGTTCCCGACCAGCTCGTCACCTGGGTCTGCACGGAGTACGGAATCGTCAACATCATGGGCTGCACCGACGCCGAGAAGGCGGCCAAGCTCATCTCCATCGCCCACCCGGATGACCGGGAGAGCCTGGCGAAGGCGGCTGTGGACAAGCTCGGCATCAAGCTGAACCACTGGATGTTCAAAAGCGCCCCGGACCGGCGGTTCCCGTCGCCCGAGGAGCTGAAGGATCATAAGTACGGCTACATGGACCTGGAGGTCAAGCCGAGAGAGATCGCCAAGGTCAGCGACTGATCCAGCCTAGAAGGATCGTAACGAAAAAAGGCAAGGTGCCGCGCACCTTGCTTTTTTTTTCGTAAGGGTCCCTTCGGCGGCCGCCGCTCATTCCGAGTGGCGGAAGCTGAACGGGAAATCGTACCGCAATCCCAGCCGGACGAAGACGTCGAGCGACCCGAAGGCATGGAGGATGGCCCGGCACTTGTCGGGGCCGAGCCTCGTGAATCCGCCGTACTCCTGATCGAGATAGCCCAGCATCTGCGAGACGATCGGGGCCTCCCCCACGTGCGGCTTGCCCGCAAAGCATATCAGCTCAAAAGGCCCCTCCGCCGTTGGGTCCCACAGGTAGTTCGCCAGTTCGGGGTTCCTGGTCTTCATCCGGACGGTCGAGGCGGACAGGATGGAACGCTTGCGGTACCCCAGCACGAGATCCCCGGGGGCCATCGCGCTCCAGCTCGAAACGTTCTCCCCCCGATCCCGGAGCCCCCAGACGTGACAGCGCCCATCGGGGTAACACTGCTCCAGCGCTCTCCTCTGGCCCTCGTCGTGAACGAAGGGCAGCACGCCCTCCAGCGCGCAGCCGACCTCCAGGGTCATTCCGAAAGCGGCCGTGTCGTCGTCCACCGGACAGATGAACACGTTGTCCATCGCGCCTTCCCCGCACGCGTCGATATTCGTCCCTGACCCCTGTTTCGATTTGGCGAGGGGGGAACGGGCCATCCATAACAGAGACCCGGCGGAAATTCCATCCCCTTTCCAACGGGGACTTGGGAAGTCGCCGTTCCTGTGATAAGATTGCGTCAACCCGTGATTTACGATCCAGGCAATCCCGCCGAAGGAGGGAGACTTCATGCCCGCCGTTCGAATCACCCCGCAGGAAGCGTACAAGAAGGTGAAGGCAGGCCGGGCCCTGCTGGTCTGCGGCTACGAGTAAGAAGAGAAATTCAAGGACTACCGCCTCGAAATGGCCCTGTCCTTCGCCGAGTTCCAGAAGATGCTGCCCGCGTTGCCGAAGGACAAGGAGATCGTCTTCTACTGCGCCTGAACGAAGGAGCACACGGCCGCCGGTCAGGCGGTAAAGTACAACCGGCTCGGCTACCCCAACGCCAAGGCCCTGCTCGACGGCGTGGAGGGCTGGAAGAGGGCAGGCTACAGGACCCTATAGGGAAAACGGTGAGAACCGGCATGAGCTGCGACACCCCCGAAGCCGTGCTGCAACTGGCGCGGCAGTTCATGGAGAGCCGCATCCTGCTCACCGCGGCGGAGCTGGGCCTCTTCAGCCCGCTGGCTAAGAAGCCGCACACCGCGGAGCAACTCTCCGGGAGACTCGGCTGCGACACCCGTGCCCTGGCCATCCTGCTCGACGCCCTGGCTGCGATGGGCCTGCTCGAGAAACGGGACGGGGCCTACCGCACGCCGCCCGCAGCCGCCCCGTTCCTGTGCGGCGGGAGCCCCCGGTCTGTGATTCCCATGATCCTCCACGCGGCCCATCTCTGGGAAAGATGGTCCGACCTGACGCCCATCGTCAGGGCAACGAGCTCATCGGCAGCCCCTGCCTCCGGCGCGAGGAGCACCGAGGAGCTATCTGCCTTCATCGGAGCCATGCACATCGCGGGACTTCCTCTGGCGGAGAAGATCGTGGCCGCCATCCGGCCGGGACAGGCAAGGAACCTGCTTGACGTGGGCGGCGCATCGGGGACCTACACGATCGCCTTCCTCAGGGCGGCACCGGGGATGAAGGCCACGCTCTTCGACCGGCCCGAGGTCATCCCCATGGCCCGAGAGCGCCTGGCCGAAGCGGGGGTTCTCGACCGCGTCCGCCTCGAGGCGGGGGACTTCCACCGGGACGAGCTGCCCGGCGGGCACGACCTGGCCCTCCTGTCGGCAATCATCCATCAGTACAGCCCGCAGGAGAACCGCGAACTTTTCGGCAAGGTGTCCCGGGCCCTCGTCCCCGGAGGCCGCATCGTCATCCGCGATCACATCATGGACCCGGACCGGACGCAGCCCCGCGACGGGGCCATCTTCGCCGTCAACATGCTCGTGAACACCAGAGGCGGCTCGACGTACACCTTCGAGGAGGTCCGGGCCTGGCTCGAGGGGACCGGGTTTGCGAACGTGCGGTTTCTGCAAAAAGGGGAACGGATGGATGGGCTGGTAGAAGCCTTCAAGCGGGGATAATCTTTAAAAAAGGTTGTGAGATGAAACCGTTCACCTGGACTGCAATCTTCGTTTTTTGACTGATCTGTCTCCTGCACGTCGTCAGGCTGATGACGGGGATCGAACTGGTCGTCGGCGGGTGGGCCGTTCCCCTCTGGGTGAGTGTCCCCGGCGCCGTCGTGACGGGAGGCCTGGCCTTCATGCTGTGGAAAGAGACGCACTGAGACCCCGGAGGAAATCGAGTTGAAAGCAAAAATCGGGGTCAAGCGCGTCTACGACGAGCCGGCCGCCTCCGACGGGCGCCGGATCCTCGTCGACCGTCTCTGGCCCCGGGGCCTGACGAAGGAGAAGGCAAAGGTCGACCACTGGGCCAAGGACATCTCGCCCTCCCACGAGTTGCGGAAGTGGTACGGTCACGACCCCGCGAAGTGGGACGAGTTCCGGAAGCGATACTTCGCCGAGCTGGACCGCAACACTGAGGTCGTCGAGGCGCTGATCGAGGCCATGGGGAAAGGCCCCGTGACCTTTGTCTACGGATCCACGGAACGGGTCGTCAACAACGCCGAAGCCCTGAGGATCTAGCTGCAGAAAAAGACGTAACCCACGGCAGGAAAAGGAAAGTTTCTTGAAGAGAGCTCTTCTTGCGCTCGTGCTCTTCGCGGCCCTGCTGCAGGTTGCCGGCCTTGTCGCCTGCTCGCAGACGGCGAGCCCGCCGGCCTCACCCCGCTTGGCGCCGGAGCCCGCGATCCAGCCCGGCGCGGCTCCTCAGACCGTCACGCAGCTCAAGCTCTACCTGCTGAGCGCCGTGTCCGCCCTCTCCCCCGGCATCGCCCTGCTGAAGGTGGCCTACGATTTCAAGGACGACAAAACTCTCAACGGAGGCAACAACTGGCTCGGCGCCTACCTCTGGGTCTTCTGGGTCATCGCCTTCATCGGCTTCACGCTGGACAAGATTCCGGGGGTCGCCCACATCCACCACTTCTTCGAGTACGGCGTCATATGGTTGCTGGCGTACATCGCGTCCACCTTCCTGAACGCCGATTTTTCAATCCTCTACGGGATTCTCACCGGGACGGCCGCTCAGGCCCTTCGCCAGGGCCTTCGCGGGGGTGTCGATGCGGGCAGCGGCGGGACGACCACCCCGCTGCTGAGCACGATCGAAGACATCGTCACGTACCTTGCAGTCAGCTGGCTGCTGTGATATCCGGCCGGGGGACGTCCCGGCATGAGGGGGAGGGGTCTTGAGCGAGAAGCACTGGCAGTTCTACACGGCGGCCACGTCGGTGCTCGCCGTCCTGGTCTCCGTGTACTGCCTCTCGGAGGACATCCAGGGCGTCTTCGTCCACCTCTACTACATCCCCATCCTCATCGCCTCGTACCGGTACCGCGAGCGGGGGCTCCTGCTGTCGCTCTTCCTCGTGATGGTCTACCTGCTGCTCGTGTTCTTCCATTTCCCCGGCGACGCGCAGGTCCTGATCGAGAGCCTGATCCGGGGCTTCGCGCTGATGGCGATCGCCGTGATCATCTCGGTGCTGTCGGGCCGCATCCAGGCCCACTTCGACGCCCTGCAGCGGGAGATCGACGGGCACAAGAAAACCGAGGAAGCCCTGCGGCAGAGCGAGTCGCGCTACATGGAGCTGAGCATCACCGACGACCTCACGGGCCTGTTCAACCAGCGCCATTTCTACAACCTGCTTCAGGCGGAGATCGAGCGCACCGAGCGCTACGGCCGGCCCCTGTCGCTGCTGCTGCTCGACATCGACGATTTCAAACACTTCAACGACACCTACGGCCACATGGAAGGCGACCGCGTCCTGGAGCGCATCGGCGCGACCATCCAGCGATGCATCCGGCGTACGGACTGGGCCTTCCGCTACGGCGGCGAGGAGTTCACCGTCTTCATGCCGGAAACCGAGGGGGACCAGGCGGAGGTCGTGGCGGAGAGAATCCGGGCGGAGTTCGCCGCCGAGCGGTTCCGTCCGGTTCCGGGACGCGAGGTGGCCAAGACGGTGAGCATCGGGATCGCCTCCTACCGGCCCGGCGAGGACATGAAGGACTTCATCAACCGGGCCGACCGTTTCATGTACGAGGCCAAGAAGAGGGGCAAGAACCAGGTCTGTTCGTCGGCCTGACCGGCGACATCCTCTTCTCGATCGATTCCGCCGCGCACGTGCGCAGACCGGTGATCCGGAACGGATGCGTCCACAACGGACCCCCCGTTTCAACCTCCCGGAATCCATCAATCTTTTCTCCTCATGCTCCTGCCGCGGTACGGTCGGGCCCGCGCCGTCCGGGATGCCCGCGGGACGCCAATCACGGCAACATTTCGTCTTTGCAGGCGAAATCAAGATGTCGGCCTCATGGTACCCCTTATGCGACGGGCACTGGGCACATTGTCACAACGGCCCGGAGCCGGAAGGCGAAAACGCACCACGCGGGAGGGACCACAACCATGAAAAACATTAAAAGGAAGTTCAGACTCTTTGTCCTGTGCCATGAGTACCTGTGCGCCGTCATCCTGTCCGTCTTCGGCGCTTTCCTGACCGTTCTCCTTGCCGGATAAACGGCAAGGCCCTTTACCCTGCCGGGCTTTTTTTGCTTGAATGTATGGGGCCCGCCATGGATACTGCACGTGCGGCGCGTTGTCCGCATCCGCCGGACGGGAGGGAACCCGATGCGCAGATTCATGGACCCCGAATCCGTTGCCCTGATCGGAACCCCGCGAAAGACGGGGGCCGGTGCCTTCAACAACGCGGAGATGATGCTCCGTTACGGCTTCAGGGGCCGCATCTTCCCCGTGAACCCGGCAGGTGGGGAAATCCTGGGCCTGAAGGTCTTCCCAGCCGTCGCCGACATCCCCGAAATCGTCGATTTGGCCGTCATCTCCGTCGGACGCGACCGGGTTGCGGCGGCCTTCGAGGACTGCATCCGGGCCGGCATCCGGCGCGTGATCATCATCAGCCAGGGCTTCGCCGACGCCGACGAGCACGGCCGCGTGCTCCAGGAACAGATCGCGCACCGCGCCCGCGAAACGGGCGTCCGCGTCCTCGGCCCCAACACGCTGGGGGTGGTCAACAACTACAGCCGGTTCAACACGGCTTTCGTCGACATCGCCTTCCCCGAGCGCTTCCTGTCCGTGTCCCTGATCGCCCAGACGGGGTTCATCCAGGTCGCGTCGCGCAACCTCGCCTGGCGCGACATCGGTAAGGCCATCGACGTGGGCAACTCCTGCGACCTCGACATCGCGGAGGCCCTCGACTACCTCGCCGACGATCCGCAAACACGGGTCATCGTCGTCCACATGGAGGGCCTGAAGCGCGGCCTTGCTTTCCTTGAATCGGCGGGCCGTGCAAGCCGCCTCAAGCCTGTCGTTGTTCTCAAGACGGGACGGAGCACAACGGGGGCGAAGGCCGCCCTGTCCCACTCGGGCTCCCTCGTGGGCGAGGACCACGTCTACGACGCCGCCTTCCAGCGGGCCGGCGCCCTGCGCATCCGGACAAGCGGCGAGATGCGCGACGCCATCCACGCCCTGGCCGTCCTGGGGGAAATGGAAGGCCCCCGGGTCGGCGTCGTCACCGTCACGGGAGCCGGGGGCATCATGGCGGCCGACGCCTGCGAGGAGCGCGGTCTGACCTTCGGGGCACTGCCGGACGGACTTCGCGAGAAGCTCCTGCAGGGGCTCCCGGGATGGGTCCACCTCTCAAACCCCATCGACATCTGGCCCATCGGCATGCTCGGGGGCCGTTACGAGGAGGCCTGGCGCACGGCGCTCGCGGAGATGCTCCGCTCGCCCGGCATCGACGGGGTGATGGCCGTCTTCTTCGTGTCGGCCTCCCCCCTTCACGCCGAGTTGAACCTCGAACAGGCCTTCGAGGAGGCCAGGCGCGCCTCTGGAAACCTCAAGCCGATTGCCGCGTGGCCCTACATGGAGAGCGCATACGCAATCGAGCGCTTCGAGCAGATCCCGGGGGTCGCCTGCTTCGACACGATCGAGCAGGCCGTCGAGGGGCTCTCATTCTGCCACCTCGCCCACCGTCTGAAGAACCGCCGCACGCCGCGGCAGCGCCCCTTCCCCGTGGAGAGGTCGCGGGCCGACGCCCTCGCCGCCAGGGGGAAGCGCGAAGGCGTCCTCCTCGGCCGGGACGCCCTCGAGCTTCTCGGCTGCTACGGCATCCGCGCCGTGCGCGGCACCGAGGCAAAGAGCCTCTCGGCCCTTGTGAAGGCGGCAAGGGCCATGACGCCGCCCCTCGTCCTGAAACTCGCGGGACGGGCCTTCCTGCACAAGAGCGAGTGGGGCGGCATCGTCACGGGGATCGGGAACCCGGGCGCGCTCAGAGCGGCCCACGAAACAATCACCGGCAACGTACGGGCGAAGGACCCGGGAATCACGATCGGGGCCTTCGAGCTCCAGGAGCAGGTCCCGGGCAAGGAAATCCTCCTGGGCCTCAAGCGCGACCCCGTCTTCGGCCACGTCCTGGCCTGCGGACAGGGGGGCGTGTACACGGAGGTCTTCCGCGACGTGAGCCTCGATCTTGTCCCCGTGGACGGGCCCGCCGCGCGGGCGATGCTCGAGTCCCTGAAGATCTGGCCGCTTCTCCAGGGGGCACGGGGCGAGCGGGGTGCCGACGTGGTGGCCCTTGTCGAGGCGATCGAAAGGCTCTCGTTTTTCGCCTCGGAAAACCCCGGCGTGGCCGAGCTGGACATCAACCCCCTCATGGCCTCAGCGCAGGGCTGCCGCGCCGTGGACGCACGGATTCTCTGGGGGTAATCCGCCGGATCCAGACCCCGCTGCGGATTTCTGAATGGGCCGATCGCGTACTGCGCCCGCAGGAAAATTTGCATGCGTATCATTGCAAGTTGCAACACTACTTCATGCGGCTGCGGCCGTCTTTCTCCGGCACGTCGATCTTAAGCGCCCTGATCTTTCGGAAAAGGGTGCTCACATGGATGCCCAGGTCTTCCGCAGCCCGTTTCCGGTTTCCCGAGTAGCGCTGCAGCGTCTCGCTGATGAGATGCTTTTCCATCGCCTGAAGACTCATGGGGCCCAAGCCATTCGAAGCGTGCGCCGAGGGTCTCAATTCTGCCGGGAGGTGGTGCAACTCGATGATATTGCCCCGGCAGAGCACGAAAGCCTGTTCGATGATATTCTCCAGCTCCCTGACATTGCCGGGGTAGTCATGCGCCATCAGGCGCGCCATCGCCTCGCCGGATACCCCTGCTATGTCTTTCCCCTGGAGGCGGTTGAACTTCGCCACGAGATGCTCCGTCAGGAGGGGGATGTCTTCCGGCCGCTCCTTGAGGGACGGCAGCGTCAGGTGAATCACGCGGATGCGGTAGTACAGGTCTTCCCGGAACTGCCCGGTCCGGACGCGCTCGGCCAGGTCCCGGTGGGTCGCGGCCACGACGCGAACGTCCACCTCGACGGGACGCACTGAACCCAAGGGCTCGATGACGCGGTCCTGCAGCACCCTCAGTAGCCTGACCTGCAGGGCCGGTGAAATGTCGCCGATCTCATCGAGGAACAGCGTCCCCCCGTCTGCAAGGGCGAATCGCCCCGGCTTGTCCCGGCGGGCATCGGTAAAGGCGCCGGCCTTGTACCCGAACAACTCGCTTTCCAGGAGGGTATCCGGAAGGGCGGCGCAGTTGACGGCGACAAATCGTTTTTTCCTTCTCGGCGACAGGTTGTGAATGGCCCGCGCGAACAGCTCCTTCCCCGTCCCGCTCGGGCCTTCGATCAATACGGTGCTGCTGCTCTCCGCAATCCGGGGAAGAATGTCGAACAGGCTCATCATGGCGGGGCTTCGGCCCACGATGTCCTCGAAGGTGTAGAGACCCCGCAGTTCCTTTTTCAGCTGTTCCACCTGGCTGAGGTCCTGGAACGTCTCCACACCGCCGATGACCCTCCCCTCTCGATCCTTGAGGATGGCCGTTGAGATTCGAATCGGCTTGCGCTGGCCCTGGTGATTGACGATGTGCGCGGTGGCATTCAGGACCGGCCTGCCGGTGTCGAAGGTCTTACGCAAGGCACAGTCGCTCTCGCAGATGTTGGCGTGGAAAACCTCGAAGCAGGCTCTCCCCAGGGCGTGGTCCCTGGGTACACCCGTGATCCGCTCGGCGGCCCGGTTGAACGCCGTGATCCTCCAATCCGGTCCGACCGTGAAGACCCCCTCGTTGATCGAATCGAGGATGATGTCCCTCTGCCTTTTTTCGATATCCCTGCTCATGTTGCCTGTCCCCTCGTGAATCTTCATAATCGTGCAATATGTAACTTTCATAGGTGATAATAATCGCATAATGCAACTATAGTTTAAACCGTTTTTTTTCAAACAAAATTTTAATTATTTGATAATTGTGAGTATTTTCCTGCGCAGAACCTTGGCACGAGGTTTGCCGAAGCAATGTTTATGAGAATCGCGATTCCGCATTGGCAGGGACGCGTTTCGCCCGTTTTCGACGTGGCGGGAACCCTGTGCCTGATCGACGTAGAAGAGGGACGGGAGATCGGCCGGCGCAGTGCAGTGCTCACCAGCCGGGACCCGTTCCGGCGGGCGGTGGAGGTTTCCGCCCTGAACGTGGACATGCTGATCTGCGGCGCCATTTCCTATCCTCAGGAACGGGCCCTGATCGGCGCCGGCGTGCGGGTCGTCTGCTGTATCTGCGGCGAGATCGGTTCCGTGATCGACGCCTGCATAGGCGGACGGTTGTCGGACCGCCGCTTTCTGATGCCCGGCTGCCCGGGCAACCGGCGTGGACAGCGTTACCGCTATCGAGGCGGGCGCTCCTCGCCGTAATCCTTCAACGGAAAAGAAAGGGGGTGAACTGAATGCCTTACGGTGATGGGACGGGGCCCCTTGGGATGGGTCCGATGACAGGCCGCGCAGCGGGATACTGCGCCGGTTATACGGCGCCCGGCTTTGCCAATCCTTTCTGGGGCGGAGGCTACCGGGGCCGCGGTGTGATTCTGCCTTACGGCGCCCGACCTTTTTACGGAAATCCCTGGACCGTGTCGTACTATGGAAATCCGTGGGCGGCGGGGTACGGTCCCTTCTGGCCCGGTTTCAGGCGCGGCAGAGGCATCGACTTTGGCCGGGGTCGCGGGCGCGGCTTTCGCCGGTTCTGGTGGTAGCGGACCTTCAAGAGAGTAACCTGCAAAAACACATCGAACGAGAAAGGAGTTGTCAGTCATGCCGAGAGGAGATGGGACCGGGCCCGCAGGGATGGGTCCAATGACGGGTCGCGCAGCGGGATACTGCGCGGGTTATCCGACACCGGGTTATGCAAATACGGGCTGGGGCGGCGGCTTTTGGGGTCGCGGCCGGGGCGGCGGCTTCGGTTGGCGGAACCGCTTCTATGCATCCGGCCTTACAGGATGGCAGCGGGCGGCTGCAGGCTGGCCCGCCTGGGGCGGCGTGCCGCCCTACGCCGGACCGTTCGCGCCGGCGATGAGCCGCGAGGAGCAGATCGCCGCGCTGAAAGAGCAAGCCAGGTATTTCGAAGACGCGCTGAACGAGATCCGCAAGCAGATGGACGAATTGGCCGGAGGCGACAAAAATTGACGGCGGCGAACGCAGTCTTGCCGATATTCTCGATTCACCCCCGCGGGGAATGCCACCGCGATGGACAAGGAGACGCATCGTGGCCGCAGTCGTGAACGAGGAACGCTGCAACGGTTGCGGGGCCTGTGCAGAGATCTGCCCTGTGGAAGCGATTCAGATCGTGGACGGCAAAGCACGGGTCGACGCGGAAAGCTGCATCGAATGCGGCGTTTGCGAGACGGATTGCCCGGAGGATGCCATTTCGCTGGAGTGATCTCCCGGCGGAACGGCGGCGTGGTTTCTCCGAGATGGGAAGTACGGGAGGTGAGCGGAAATGGCATGCAGGCCGATCCGCGTGTCCCACAGCCTGTACGATTTCGGGGCCACGGCGTGCGAGTACGACCGATGGTATGGGACCCCGACCGGGCGGACGCGTGACCGCACGCACAAGCAGTATGTCCTCAGGCTTTTGAGGAAGCCCAGGCCCGGGGATCGTCTTCTCGATGCGGGCTGCGGGACCGGTCACTGAAGTCGATTCTTCGCTTCGATGGGCTACAGGGTCGTCGGCGCGGATCTCAGCGAACGGATGATAGCTCTGGCGAAGGCGTCAGCCCTGGCCGGATGCGTCTTTTATGTCGCGGACGCGTGCAGCCTCCCCTTCGCGGACGCCTCGTTTGACGTTACAACCGTCATGTCGGCGCTGGAATTCATCGCCTGCGTCGAGACCGAGGTCGGGGAGATGGCCCGCTGCACGAAGGCGGGCGGCAGGATCCTTGTCGGCACGATCAACCGGTTCTCGACCTTGACCCGGAAGCGATTGGCCAGAGGCCAGGAACCGTACGTTTCCGGCCGGCTTCTGTCGCCTCATGAGCTGTGGGCTCTGCTGGCGCCTATCGGGACGGTTCGGATGCTTGCGAACTCACCGCGGGATGCAGCCGCAGGGGGCGGAAATATCGTCCGCCGTCTCGAGGCGCGGTCCGGGATGCTTTCGGGCCCGCTCCTGCTGGCGGAGGTGCGGAAGCGGGCATGAAGGCGGAAACCGGAGCGGAGGGGGTCACGGGGAGATGACGTACGCGCGCATCACGATTTTGGTGGAAAACACTGCCCGGGACAGGGGACTGCTTGCGGAGCACGGCCTCGCATTCTGGATTGAATGGGGCTCTATTCGCATCCTGTTCGATACCGGGCAGGGGCAGGCCCTTCGCGGCAATGCCGGAAAGCTCGGCATTCCCATCCAGTCGGCCCATGCGGTAGTGCTGAGCCACGGTCATTACGATCACACGGGGGGCCTTCACGATGCGCTGGACATGGCGCGGAACGCCTTCGTTTTCGCCCATCCGGCAGCCTTCGCCCCCAAGTATGCGCGCAATGCCGACGGGACGGCCCGCGCCATCGGCATCCAGGAGCCCGACGAACGGGCCTCGAGGGGCCGCCTGACATGGGTGCACGGCCCCCTGCAGATTTGCGAGGGGCTTCACCTCACCGGGCCCGTACCCCGTCTGACCGACTTCGAGGATACGGGCGGGGCGTTCTTCGCGGATGAGGGCTGCCTGCGCCCGGACGAGCTTCCTGACGACCAGGCCGCTTTTCTGGAAACATCGGCCGGCACGGTTGTGATCCTGGGCTGCGCGCACGCCGGGGTGATCAACACGCTGAACTACGTCCGGCAGCTTACGGGCCATCGCCCGGTACACACCGTGATCGGCGGAATGCACCTGCTATCGGCCGGTGAAGAGCGTATGCGCCGGACCGTCGAGGAGCTCCGGCGGCTGGAGGTGAAACAGCTGCTGCCCATGCACTGTACCGGGTTCGAGGCGGCCGCCCGTCTCTGGCGCGAATTTCCCGGCCGGTGCTTTTCCTGTCCCGTGGGAGGACGGATCGATCTGTCGCCCTGACGCCTGTTGACAGGCGGCAGGCGATCCGCTGCATTTTCGTTCCGCCCGGGCCGTCCGGGGGGATTCGGCGACCCAGGCCTCACTCCGCCTGAAACGCGCACCGGGGAGGGTGTGCGCTGCCCGACGCCGGGCGAAGCACGAGCAACACAAACACAGGAGGATCGCATGCCCGAATTCGGATCTCCCTTTTCAGGGGTCGCAAACGAGCGCAAGCTCACGGATCAGGAACTCATCCGCGCAATTCGTTTCATGATCGCCGCGGAGTACGAAGCGATCCAGCTCTACATGCAGCTTGCGGAATCGACGGACCACCGTCTCGCCCGCACGGTTCTTCGAAATATCGCCGACGAGGAGCGGGTGCACGCGGGGGAGTTTCTCCGCCTGCTGCGCGAACTGGACCCGGGCGAGGAAACGTTCTACTCGCAGGGCGCGAAAGAGGTCGAAGAGGAGATCGGGAAGATGGAGCAGGGCGCCGCCGGCACGCCCGGCACGGGCAAATCCGAATGAAAAAAGGAAACGGACCCGGAAATCGAACGGGTCGAACGGAAGGGGGGCCTTCGTGAACAACCGTTTGCAGGAAGTGGATCAAATCGAGATCCTTTCGCTTATGGACAACTATACGGATGTGATTCTCGGCGGCACGAAGGTCGTCCGCCGGGCGAACCTGGCCTGTAACGGGGAGATCTTCAGGGACACCCTCATCGGCGAACACGGCCTGTCCCTGCTGGTGACCGTGCGCGAAGGCGGAAGGAAACACACAATCCTGTTCGACACGGGCTACAGCGCCGTGGGCGTGCCGCACAACATGGAACACCTGGGGGTGAACCCGGGCGACATCGAGGCGATCGTGCTCAGCCACGGTCACATGGATCACCTGGGATCCCTGGATGTGCTGCTGGAGAAAATGCGCAGGCCCGTACCCGTGCTGGTTCATCCCGATGCCTTTGTTTCACCCCGCTACCTGACCCGCAAGGACGGGGGCAGGGATCGCTTTCCGGCCATGCTGAACCGGGGAAACATCGAAAAGAAGGGCGGGCGAATCCGGGAAACCGCCGCACCGACCCTGATCTGCGAGGACATGATCCTGGTGAGCGGAGAGGTGGAGCGCACTACGGCCTTCGAACGGGGGATGCCCCACGCCGTGCTGGAACGAAACGGAACGCTCGAAAAGGACCCGATCCGCGACGATCAGGCCCTGTTTCTTCTGCTGAAGGGCAAGGGCCTCGTGGTGATCGGCGGGTGCAGCCACGCGGGCATCGTCAACACGGTGCTCTACGGGAAGAAGCTCACCGGGGCCTCCGATGTCCATGCAGTTTTGGGCGGGTTTCACCTGGCAGGACCGCTCTTCGAGCCGATCATCGGGGAGACGATCGATGCATTGAAGGCGATGGAACCCAAGGTCGTGGTGCCGATGCACTGCACCGGATGGAACGCCATCCGGCGCTTTTCCGATGCCTTCCCCTCCACGTTCGTGCTCAACAGCGTCGGGTCGACCTACACGCTCTCCTCCACCGCCGCGGCATGAATGACAGGACCGCACGGGACCGCACTCGGCAGGGTACAAGGAGGAAGGAAGCGGGCGGAACATGGAGAATACCTTTTGGACCGCTCTGGCCGTGAGTATCTCCGCGGCCCTGGTCACGACTTTCGGCATCTACACCATACGACGGTTTGCGGATTGGGGGCACCGGAACACGGCCTACTTCATGTGTTTTGCCGCCGGCGTGCTCGTCTCGGCCTCTTTTCTGCACATGATTCCCAAATCCTTCAACATGAATCCCCGGGCCCCGGCATACCTGCTGATCGGCTTCTGGGGCCTGCACCTGTTCAATCGTTTCCTGACGGCCTTTGTCTGCGAGAGAGATCCGGAGAGAAAGGAGTATTCCATCGGCGTCGTGCCCATGCTGGGGATCGGCTTTCATTCCTTCATCGACGGGTTCATCTACTCCATCACCTTCACGGTCAGCATCCTCACGGGGTTTCTCGCAACCCTCGGCATGGTCCTTCACGAATTCCCGGAGGGCATCATCACGTACCTGCTGCTAGTCCGGGGCGGGTTCAGGGAGCGCCAGTCCATGCTTCTGGCCTTTCTGGCCGCCGCGGCAACCACGCCGCTGGGCATGCTGATTTCCTACCCACTGGTCAGCTCGATCAACAGGGACACCCTCGGCTGCCTGCTTTCGCTTTCAGCGGGCGCCCTGGTGTATGTCGGCGCCACCCACCTCCTGCCCCGAGCGGAGCAGGAACACAGGAAATACAGCCTGGTCGCCCTGGCTGGCGGGGTCCTGGTCGCCGTCATGATCGTGGCGTCGAAGGCCTGATAGGCGGGAGGAGACAACGGGCCATCTCCAAGAGATTCGAAAGTGTTTGGGATCACATCTGTCCAAAATAGGTTTTAGTAATTGAAAAGGGTG
Organism: Syntrophaceae bacterium PtaB.Bin038; assembly: GCA_002067855.1. Taxonomy (GTDB): domain Bacteria; phylum Desulfobacterota; class Syntrophia; order Syntrophales; family UBA2192; genus UBA2192. The sequence goes on along the minus strand of MVQS01000083.1, from coordinate 13,496 downwards.
CACACGATCAGGTAAAGGTTTCTTTGCCACAAGAAATTCTTCAACCCTGAAAGGAGGCACCCTCGTGAACCGATTTAGCAGCATTTTCGGTCAAATTCTACACCTATTTCCGCGACGCGAGTTCTTTGAAGCCGTGGAGGCGACCCGGGCCGATCGAGGCGCCAAGGGCTTTGACTGCTGGGACCAGTTCGTGGCCATGCTGTTCTGCCAGTTGGGGCAGGCCCATTCCCTTCGCGAGATCTGCGGCGGGCTGGCCAGTTGTTTCGGCAAGGCCAGGCATCTGGGCATTCAAACGGCCCCGAAACGCTCGACCCTGGCCTACGCCAATGAACACCGGCCCTGGCAGCTCTACGAGAAGCTGTTTTATCAGATCCTGGGTCGATGCCAGCAGCTGCAGTTCGGCAAACGGAAGTTCCGGTTCAAGAACCGGCTCTTCAGCCTCGATGCCTCGCTCATCCCGCTGTGCGCCTCCCTGTTTGACTGGGCCAAGTACCGACGGACCAAGGGGGCCGTGAAGCTTCACCTGCTGCTGGATCATGAGGGCTATCTGCCCGTGCTTGCTCGCATCACGACCGGGAGGATCCACGAGATCCGGATTGCCCGGACGCTGAACTTCCCGGCCGGCTCGATCGTGGTGGTAGACCGGGGCTATGTCGATTTTGACCTCTTCGGGTCCTGGAACCGGGGCGGGGTTTTCTTCGTAACCCGCCAGAAGGGCAATGCCCATTACCGGATCGTGGAGGAACGGGCGATCCCGAACAACCGGAACATCCTGAGCGATCAGATCATTGAGCTCGAGGGGTTCTACTCTCACAGAAAGTATCCCGTCCCCTTGAGACGGCTGGAGATCTGGGATGCCGAGAACGAACAGGTCATCGTGCTGCTGACCAATCACCTGGACTTTGGGGCGACGACGATTGCGGCCATCTACAAGGACCGCTGGCAGATCGAGATCTTTTTCAAGACGATCAAGCAGAATCTCAAGATCAAGACCTTCGTGGGCACCTCGGCCAATGCGCTCTTGATCCAGATTTGGACAGCATTGATCGCGATCCTCGTGCTGAAGTACCTGAAGCACCGCTCGCAGTTCCGGTGGTCGCTGTCGAACCTGGTCGCGATGCTGCGATACAACCTCTTTACCTACCGGGACTTGTGGGCCTGGCTCGATGCGCCCTATGAGACGCCGCCGGCGATCCCCCTGCAGGAACAGCCGGAGCTGAATTGGACAGCATCCTGACCGAGGCAAAAAAAGAAGAGGACAACCTGATCTCGAAACTGTCAACGAACCCGTCCAAAAGCCTGCTTCTATAGGGGCCGCTGACCCCGTTTCAGGTTATTTTGGACAGCAGTGGTTTGGGATCGCGACGGATCTTCGTACCCGGCGTGCGCGCGATCCTGCTGAACGGGGCCGGCGAGATTCTCCTGCAACGGCCGACCGACAACGGCCAGTGGGAAATCTCCGGCGGTTTTGTCGAGTTGGACGAGACCCCCTTAGAAGCACTCAGGCGGGAGGTGGAGGAAGAAACATCCTTGAAGGTAATCGAGGCGGAACGGATGGGCTTCTCCTGCGGCCCGCACCAAAAATTCGCCTATCCGACCGGCGACCGGGTGCAGTGCTTCGCCCTTGCCTTCATCGTTCGGAAAGGGGAGTGTACCCCACGCGCCGACGGCAGAGAAGGGTCCATGATTCAATTTTTCCAGACGTCACGACTGACCGAAGATCTCGTGCCGGTTCACAGAGCGACGATCGAGGACTATCTGCGATACGATGGAAAATTTCTTCTGTCCGGTTAGGCGAGCAGCGACTCTCTGTTTCCGCCCGGCCCCCCTACCCAGAACGAACTTGAGGGGCGGTGAAGCCTGAGCGCATCCGACGCATCGCTCAGGGGGACATGAATTGGCGAAGTATCTTTTGAGGCTATGCGTGATGATGGTCCTGATCACGACGGCCGCGACGTCTGTCGAAAGCGGGGCTGCCGGCGAAAAACCCTGCCTGCGCCTCACGGTACTGTTCGACAATGTCTCCCATCGACCGGGTCTCGTCCCGGGCTGGGGCTTTTCCTGTCTCGTGGAAGTCCCGGGAAAAACAATCCTCTTCGACACCGGGGCGGACGGCGGGACGCTGCTCGCAAACATGAAGCGACTCGGCGTAAACCCCGACGGGATTGCCGCCGTTTTTCTCTCCCATATCCACGGCGACCACACCGGCGGTCTCGGCGCCCTGCTGGCCAGGCGGCCGGGGATTCAGGTCTTCCTGCCGGAAGGGTTTCCGGCCTCGTTCCGCCGGGCCGTCACCGAACGGGGCGCGGACGTCCGCACGGTCGGGGCGGGAGGCAGGCTCGCCGATCACGTGACCGGAACCGGGGGACTGAGCAAGGACGGCATCGTCGAGCAGTCCCTGATCGTGGAGACGCCGCAGGGTCTGGTGGTCGTCACCGGCTGCGCCCACCCCGGAATCGCCCGGATTGTGGAGACGGCCGAACGGCTTACGGGGAAAAAGAGCCACTTGCTCCTGGGCGGCTTTCACCTCGGCGGGGCGAGCCGAACGGGAATCCAGGCCATCGTCGCCAGGCTCCGGTCCCTGGGCGTTCGAAAGGTCGCCCCCAGCCACTGCACGGGCGAGGCGGCCACAGCGCTTTTCCGGCAGGCCTGGGGCCACGATTTCGTGGAAGCGGGGCTGGGCGCGGTGATCGTCGTGCCTCTTTGACGAGACGCCGGCAACCGCGGCCGGATCCGTTAAGGCGACCGGGCCCTATCGACCGGATGAGAACCCGCCTCCCCTCCATCGGGGTTGTAACCGAGTGATGTCTTCCGTAACCCCGATACCCGGCAGGGTGCGGCGGACATTTTCGGTGGATCGGGCCGATTTTTCCGATACAATACAACATGGGAACAGGGCTTCGGATCCCCGGCGTGGATTCAACCCTTCTGTCGATTGGAGTCTTTTGCGGTCGTGACCTTTTTGCAACACGGGGCGCAAATGGAAAACATTCATAGCAGAAGGAGGAAAATGATGGGGGCCATCTCGGAGAAAGGCGGCGGGACGTTCCGGGGCATCAAGCTTTTGCTTTGCGAAAACCCGCTGCCCCCGATCGACGAGGCGATCGCGGCCGCGCAGTCCGAGGCTCCGCAGAGCAACTATTACACCGAGGCCTATTCGGAACCCCTGCGGCGGCTCATCAGCGACAAGCTCGAGGTTCCCGAACGGCTCATTCACATCAACGCGGGATCTGAACTGATTCTGCGCCAGATCTTCGACCGACTGGGCCGTCAGGTGCACATGCTGACGCCGACCTACGTGCTTTTCCCCGAAATCGCCCGGCGCTACACCGAAACCCGGCTGCTTCCCGAAAAGGACTTCGCCTTCGACCTGACCGACCTGACGATTCCGGACGGCACGACGCTCGCTGTCATCGTCAATCCCAACAATCCAACCGGCGGTGTTTTCGACATGGCTCCCTTGCCGGGACTGTTGCAACGATACCCGGAAACGCGATTTCTTGTCGACGAGGCGTTCATCGACCTCGCCGGGCAGTCCGTGGCACACCTCGTTCCCAGGCATTCCAACCTGCTCGTGACCCGTACCCTGTCCAAGGCCCACAGCCTGGCAGGTTTCCGCGTCGGCTACGGCATATTCCCCGAGGCCATCGCCGACGACCTGAACAACCACAATGACGCCTATCCCCTCGCCCGGCCCAGCCAGGCGGCAGCCATCGCCACGCTGCAGCACGAGGACAAGATTCGCACCCGCGCCGGACAATTGCGCGCCTGGACCGAGGAACTCGCCGCGCAAATCCGCACGCTGGGCGTGCGCACCTTCTCGACCCGGACCTATTTCTTTCTGGCCGACTTCGCACCGCACAGGGCGGTAGAGCTCGCAGACCGGCTCCGCAGCCGTGACATTCTCATCAAGCCCGTCAACGACCCGGTGCTGGGCCCGGGCTACATGCGCATCACAACGGCATTGCCCGAGGACAACCGCCGGTTTGTCGACGCACTGCGCGGGCTGCTGTCCCCTACCTCGACGCAGTCCCCCTGAATCCCGCAAGGACGGATACTGTAGGGGCCGACACAAACGCGGGGCCTCAAACCCTTACGAACTCGGCGGCGGTGTGATCCGGAGGGTGATGCCGAGGCCGAGAAACGGCCCCGAGGGGACGAGCCCGGATACAAGCCGAGAAAGATACCGACTGCGGGGGACGCGGGTGCCGCGCGGTCGGACGCAGGGGGTCTCGTCCCCGCGGCGGGAGCGTGCTCCTCCCGATGACGGAGCGGCAACATCCGGCACTGAGCGGCGGGCACCGGATCCCGACGGATTCAGATCCGCCGGTTTCCCGATGACGGGCCGATGTCGCCGACAGGCTCTCACGCCCAGAGAAAGGGAAACGATCACCCTCTCGAATGGAAAGTCGATGCAAGTCAGAAAGTGCGTGGTGTAAATCCCTCAACGGTATGGGATCAAAGGGCGAGTAAAGAGTTCCAGACGACCGCCCTTGCTCTCGTCCGCAAGTCGGCGAGCGGAAATTTGTGATTGCTTGCCACACACAGAGAGATTGATACTATCTAACATGCGTATTCCCCGAAATACCCTCCGGCGAAGTCGGGGTCTGTTGTCTTCGTATAGACGCGCAACCTGCCTGCGCCGGGATCGGATGCCCGCGCACGATGACGGCGCCTACCGGATGTGGATGAGGTTGTTCTTCTTGGGGGGTTCGACGACGATGCCGACGCGCAGCTTGCGGTTGTCCTCCGAGACGTAGTACCAGCGTTTCTCCAGTTCCGCCTTCGTCAGGTACCCGTAACTGCCGAAGGGCAGCCCCGAGTCCATGAAGATGACCCGGTCGCCGTCGTGGCCGATGGCGAGGAGGTAGTGGCCGTAATTGGTGAGCCCCTCGTAGCGGTCCTCCTTCTTGCTGCGGCTGTACGCCTGGACGATGAGGATCACGGGGATCTCGGAGTCGATGAAATTGATCAGCGAATCGACGGTCATATCGTAGGTCATCCAGGCGCGGAACCCCTTGGAGTTGAGGAAGTTTACGATGTCCGGCTCCTCCGTGCCCGTCCTGTTGCTGACGTTGAGTTCCCTGCACAGGCGGCTGTACTGGTGCTTGATGTTGTGCTTGCGCAGGATCGAGGAGACGATGGCGGCCCCGCAGTCGTCTCTCGTCCTCTGGGTGACCGTGGGGTAGGGGTGGAGGATCATGGTCGTTGCATTCCTTTTGAGGCCGGCCGGAACCGGAACAACCCGGCTGCCCGGGTCATCACCCGTCCGTTTACGGCGTATATCATAGCGACTTCCCGGCCAAAATCAAACCCCGCCCCGACGAAATTTATTCGTGAATATTATCAATGTCTTACACGTTTGCAGGGGCTTCCGGACGTCACCGGAGCGCGAACCGGTCCCCTCGCCCGGCAGTCGAAAGGGTCTTGAAAAGTCCGCCGTTTGTGCCGATAGTACCATCGTCGAGCGGCCGGCGGGGATGCAGCGGCGGGCCGGCCGGAAAAACGGAGAGAAGGGGGAACACGATGATGACGAAAAGGCGTCGGGTCCTGGCAGTTCTGGCAGTCCCGGCGGTCATGATCTTGCAGGGGCTCTGGGCCGCGGGCGAGTCATGGGCGTTCTTCCGCGCCGACGGATGGGTGGAGAGCGAGCCGGGGATACGGCTCTTCGTCCGCGAGATCAAGGCATCCATGAAGGAAGAAGAGGGCTCCCCCGTGCTCCTCATTCACGGCGGCGGCCCGGGGAGCATCCCCAACTTCGACCCGACGGTCCCGCACTACTCCCTCGCCGAGGACATCGCCGCCGCGGGCCATTTCGTTTATATGATGGACGTGCGCGGTTTCGGCAAATCCGGCGGCAGAGGGTCCGCGGTGAGCGCCGACGAGGCGGTGAAGGACATCGGGGCCGTCGTGGACTGGATCCTCCGCCGTTGCAAGGACCCCGGTGTGGCGCTGGTCGGAATCGGCGCGGGCGGCCACTGGGCGGCCCTCTACACGACGAAACACCGGGACAAGGTCAGCCGCCTCGTCCTGCTCAACACCCTGTACGGGGTCAAGGCCCCCTGGCCGGCAGGCAGGGCCTTCGAGGACCCGAAGAAACCCGGAACGTTCAACCCCGCCGCGGAAGCGTCCTTCCCGGCCGACGCGGCCAGTCTCCTGGGCGACTGGGACAGGGCGATCCCCGACGCGGATCCGTCGAAGTGGCGCGACCCCCGCGTGGCCGAGGCCTACGTGAACCTGGTGCTGGCCGATACGGCGCCGGACGGCCTGCGAATCCCGGGGGCCTTCCGAAGGGAGCATTTCGAGATGGCGCGGGGGAAGAAAACCTGGGACGCCGGGGACATCCGCGTGCCGATGCTCTATGCCCGGGGAACCCTCGATCACTGGTCGAGGCCGGAGGACCTCCGGGCTCTCCAGGCCGAGCTCGTCAACGCGCCGTCGAGGCAATTCGTCGTCCTTCACGGCGCCACGCACTACCTTCACCTCGACCGGCCCGAAAAGGGGCGCGCCGCCTTCGTCCACGAGCTGCTCCTCTTTCTTGGCGACCGTGTGCCCGCCGGGGAGGCGCAACGGGAGGGAAAAAGCGCGTCCAGGTAACGCGTTTTTGTTGCAGTCAACGTCCCAGCTTCCCGTTCAAAAGGATGAGCCCCCGTCAACTGCCTGTTGCCCCGAAAAAGCGAAGACCCGGTCGGCAGGCGCCGGCCGGGTCTTGCTTTACGGAAAGGCGGAATCGTCCTACTCGTACTCCTTGGGCACGGCGCAGATCATGACCATCGGCTCCTTCGCGGAGACGTTCTTGTACTGGTGCTTCTCGTCGGGCAGCACCAGGACGAACTCCCCCTTCTTCACGGGATGCTCCCTGCCCGCCTCGTCTACCACGACCCCCTCGCCCTCGATGATGTAGTTCATGTGCTCCACGCCGTGGGTGTGGTAGGGCGTGTGGCCTCCCGGCTGGATCGTGAAGACGCGAAAGGAAAAATTCGGGGCGCCGTCGTTCTTCGACAGCGGGACCTGCTTCAGCACGTCCTTGGCCCCTTCCATCGTCATCCGGACCTTCTCAATTCGATCGAGACCTGTTATCTTCATGCTGTCCTCCCCGAGGGATGCGGTTGACCGATTATAAGGGATGGCGGCGATTATGCAACGGGTATTTCTCCGGCCCGCGGCCGCGCGGGCCCTCCTCGCGGCTGTGCTGGCCGCCCTGCTCACGCCGGCGGCGCAACCCGCCCTCTGCGCCGGGGCGGAAGGCAGGGACACCCTGCACTCCCTGCGCCACGACGGGCGTGCGAGGACTTACCTCGTCCACCTGCCGCCCGACTTTGACCGGGCGAAGAGCCGGCCCGTGGTGCTCATCTTTCACGGCGGGGGCGGCCACGGGGGTCAGATGGCGCAGATGACCGGGTTCAGCGCAAAGGCGGACCGGGAGGGGTTCATCGCCGTCTACCCCAACGGCACGGGGCGCCGGCAGAACCGCTTCCTGACCTGGAATGCGGGCAACTGCTGCGCCTACGCCTACGAGAACCGGGTCGACGACGTCGGGTTCGTCCGCGCCCTCATCGCGCAGCTCAAAAAGGACTTCCCCGTCGACCCGAGGCGCGTCTACGTGACGGGGATCTCCAACGGCGGCATGATGAGCTACCGGCTGGCCTGCGAACTCTCGGACCTCGTCGCGGCGGCCGGCCCCGTGGCAGGCGCCCAGAATATCGAGTGCAGGCCCTCGAGGCCCGTCTCCCTGGTCGTCCTGCACGGGACGGCGGACCTCCACGTCCGCTACGGCGGGGGGCCCCCGCTGCGCATGGCAGACGCCCGCAATCCCCGTGTCGACCGGCCCGTTGCGGAGGCCGTCGCGTTCTGGGTCCGGCACAACGGCTGCAGCGAAACGCCGGTCAAAGAGAAGAGGGGCAAGGTGGCGATCGAGTCCTACGGGGGCTGCGCGGCGGGCACGGCCGTAACCCTTTACACCCTCCTCGATGAGGGCCACACCTGGCCCGGCGGAAAGAAGTGGGCCTTCTGGGCCGACGAGCCCTCGCGCGAGATCTCCGCCACCGATGCGATCTGGGAGTTCTTCCGGGCCCATCCGAAGAGGGACTGACTCCCCGGGGGGAAACCCCTTGTGTTCCGCCCGCGGCGGGAGTATCCTTCCCAACCATGTTCCCGTCACTTTTCTACGGGTGGTGGGTCGTCGCCGCCTGCTTCCTGATCAGCGTCTACGTCGGCTGCTGCGGGTTCTTCGGCTTCACCGCCATGATCGACCCCATCGTCCGGGAATTCGGCTGGAGCTACACCGAGGTCAGCTTCGCGTCGAGCCTCCGGGGTCTCGAGATGGGGATCCTCGCCCCGGTCGTGGGCGTTCTCGTCGACCGCTTCGGCCCGCGGCGGCTCATCCTCGCAGGGGTCGCCACGATCGGGGCCGCGTTCATCCTCCTGAGCCTCACGCAGAGCCTCTGGATGTTCTACGCCTCCTTCATCCTGCTGGCCTTCGGCGCCGGCGGCTGCACGAGCGTCGTGACGCTGGCCGTCGCGGCCCGCTGGTTCCGCCGCAACCTCGGCAAGGCCATGGGGATCGCCGTGTCGGGCTTCGGCGCCAGCGGCCTGCTGATCCCCGTCGTCGTCTGGCTCATCGACAGCTACGGGTGGCGCACGGCCATGATCGCCCAGGGCGTCGGCATGTGGGTCTTGGGTCTCCCGCTTGCCCGGGTCATCCGAGACCGTCCCGAGGAGATGGGTCTCGTCCCCGACGGTTCCCCCGCGCCGGTGCCGACGGCCGCGGCGGTCCTGCGGGACCTCCCCGAGGACGGGGTCCCCTTCCGGGACGCCCTGAAAAGCAGGCCGTTTCTGTGGCTCAACCTCGTCGAAACCGTCCGGTTCGCCGTGCTCACGGCCGTCGTCGTTCATGTCATGCCGTTCCTGGCCTCGCAGGGGATCCCCCGCGACACGGCGGGGCTCGTGGCGGCCGCCATCCCGCTGTTCAGCATCCCGGGGCGGTTCGGCTTCGGCTGGATAGGCGACGTGACGGAGAAGCGCTACGTCATGGCGGCGGCCTTCGGCTGCATGGCCGCCGGTCTCGTCGCCTTCCACTTCTCCGCGGCGCTGTGGCCGATCGTGCTCTTCCTGCTCCTCTTCTCGCCGGGGTTCGGCGGCAACATGGTCATGCGGGGGGCGGTCGTCCGGGAGTACTTCGGGGTGCGCAGCTTCGGGAAACTCACGGGCATCGCCCTCGGCGCCGCCTCCATCGGGGGCGTCATCGGCCCCACGGCGACGGGGTGGGTCTACGACGCGACCGGCGGCTACGGGCCGGTCTGGATCGTGAGCGCGGGGCTGATCGTCCTTTCGATGCTGCTCTCCCTCAGGATCCGCCGGGAAGAGGTGCCGGGACACTCCGCTATTGACCGCCCCGCCCGTTCCCTGTAAATTGGTGATCCGGAACGCCATGCCATGGAGGCGGTCATGCGAAGAGCCCTGTTCGTCCTGATCCTCGCCGGTTTCGTCCTCTTCGGGGCGGCGGCTCCCGCCCGCGCCACCGAGGCGGGACCCGAGACCAACAAGCTCAAGGTCAAGGTGGGGCCCTTCTTCATCCAGGAATCGGATAAGAAGATCCCCCTCGAGGGCACCGCCCCGCACGCCCTCCGCAAGGGCAAGCGGGTGAACATCACCGTGACCGTCGAGAATTACGGCAAGGAGAAATCGGAGCCCGTCCGCCTGCGCTACGTGGAGACCGACGGCAAGGCGGGCGAGCCTCGCCTGCATCGGGTACAGGCGATCGAACCCGGCAAGAAATGGCAGCGAACCTTCATGGCGCGATGGGACACTTCGGGCCGCAAGGCCGTCATGGCAAGCCTCGTGACGCTGGAGGACAGGCCCCTTGCGGACGCGAAGGGCAAGCCCCGGCCCGACACGTCGCACACCGGCTCCGTCGTCCTGAGCGTGAAGCAGATGTGAGCGGCAGCGGAGGACTCCCGCATGGATGCAGCAACGTGGATCGGTTCGCTGGGGGTGGCCCTGCTGCTCCTGGCGTTTTTTCTGAGCCTCTTCCGGTTCATCGCCCAGGACGGCTACGCCTGCATCGGCATGAACATCGCCGGGGCGGGCCTCGCGTGCTGGTCGTCTTGGATGATCGCCTTCATCCCCTTCGTCGTCCTCGAGGCCGTCTGGTGCCTGGTGGCGACGGCGGCCCTCGCCAGGCGGCTGCGGCCGCGCCGCGTGCAGGCATCTTGCACCACGAACGGGCGGGAGGACCGGGAACCATGAAGATCGGCGGATTCCAGAAAGTCTCCCTCATCGACTACCCCGGAAAGATCAGCGCCGTCGTGTTCACCCAGGGCTGCAACTTCCGCTGCCCCTTCTGCCACAACCCCGAGCTGGTGGACCCGGCGAGGTTCACGGACCGGATCCCGGAGGCGGAAATCCTCGCGTTTCTCGAAAAGCGGCGGGGCCGTCTCGACGCCGTCGTCATCACGGGCGGCGAGCCCACCCTGCAGACCGAGCTCGTCCCCTTCACCATCCACCTCAAGGCCATGGGCTACCGGATCAAGCTCGACACCAACGGGGCCCTGCCCGAGGTGCTCGAGGACCTGCTCGGCCGGGAACTCCTGGATTACGTCGCCATGGACATCAAGGCGCCGCTGGAGCGATACGGCGAGGTGACGAAGACGAAGACCGAGGTCGACCGGATCCGCAGGAGCATCTCCCTCATCATGGGTTCGAGCATCGACTACGAGTTCCGCACCACGGCCGTCCGGTCGCTTCTCGGTCCGGAGGAACTCGAGGCCATCGGTCGTCTCATCCCGGGAGCGAAGCGCTTTGTCCTGCAGAAGTTCGTCCCCTCGAAGACGCTGGACCGCAGTTACCTCGGCGAGGCGTCCTACAGCGACGGGGAGCTGAAGGCGATCGTCGAGAAGCTGGGCTCGATCGTGGAGAAGGCCACGCAGCGGTGAAATCAGGGTCCGGGGGCCTGAAGAAGAGGAAGCCGGGAAGTTCGGTAAAGCCTTCGTGTCCTGGAGTGCTGTGGGACATTCCGCGCTTCCTGACTCCCGATCTTCTACCCGGGTCCCGATACCCGATACCCTTCTCCATGTACCCGAGCCCCGATCCCCTGATTGAAGCCCCCAAGGCCAGAAACGCCCCCACCTGTTAAACGAAACAAACGAAGCAACGAATTAAACGGCCTGGTCGAGTATGCTTTCCGCTTTCTTCCGCCTCATCGGAACGATCTTCTTCCGCGAGATCGTCATCGAGGGCCGGGAACATCTCCCCGCCTCCGGCCCCGTGATCCTCACCCCGAATCACCCCAACGACCTGCTCGACCCCCTGCTCACGCTCTTTTTCAGCCCGCCCCTGAGGCTTCGCCACATCGCGAAGTCCACCCTCTTTCACATCCCCGTCGTCGGGACCATCCTGCGCCGCATGCGGTCGATCCCCGTCATCCGTCGCGAGGAAGCCCGGGGGCCCGTCGACTACACCCCCTTTTTCGACGCCTGCGTCGGCGCGCTCGCCGGGGGTGAAGCGCTCGTCATCTTCCCGGAGGGGGGCTCGACGGGCAGCGCCTCCATCGGCCCCCTGAAAACCGGGGTCGCCCGTATCGCGCTTATGGCCCGCGCGAGGGGGATCGACGCACCGATCGTCCCGGTCGGGATCAACTACGAGGACGGGACGATTTTCCGCTCTTCGGTCCTCCTGCTCGTGGCGCGGCCCATCGACACGGCCCCTTTCGCGGAGCTCCACGCGTCGGATCCCGCCGCGGCCGTCCAGGCCCTCACCGAGGAGACGCACCGGGTGCTCGGCGAGCACGTCTTCCAGGCGGAGCACAGCCGGGACCGGGAGCTGATCGTGCTGCTGGAGCAGGTGTACTACGAGTCCAGACAGGGCCGCGGCTGGGCGGAGCGATACAGGCGGCTCGACGGGTTCAAGAGCCGCGTCGCGGCCCTCCGGCGATGCTGCCCCGACGAGATGAAACGGCTCCGCCGGCAAGTGGCCCGATACCGCAGGCTCTCGCGGCTTGCCGCAGCGCATGCCGTCGGGTCGCCGCAGAACGTCGCCCCGCACCTCCTGGGAACCCTGGGCTCCCTGGTCGCGTACGCCGGCTGGGCCTTCAACTGGGTCCCCTACCGCGCCGTCCGGTGGCTGGTCGGGAGGCGTCGACTGCCGCGGACCGACGTGGCCACCCTGACGATCGCCTGGTCCCTGCTGGTCTTCCCGCTTGCCTACCTAACCGAGGGCGCGATCCTCGGCACGGCCTTCGGGTGGCCCGCGGCACTGCTGTTCGGCGCAGGAATCCTTCCGCTCAGCTGGTTCACGCTGCGCTGGTTCGAGTGGCGCGAGACCCTCGGCATCCGCCCGCCCGTCCCTCATGCCCTCTTCGGCGGCCGCTGGTCGCGCCGTGCCTCGCGACGCCTGCAGAGGCTGCGGGACAGGATCATCCGGGAAGTGGACCGTTTTCCCGTCGCGGAGAGCGGGAAAAATGGTTTTTGAATTCCTGACGCTTTTGGGTATACTGCAGTACGGAAGAAGAGATGAATCGCCCTTCCTCAAAACGCGCAGCGCCCGGCCCCGCCGAGTAAGAAAAGGAGGTCCCATGAAACGCTTTCCCGCAGTGCTGTTTGCAGCCGCCGTCCTCGTCGCGTCGTTGAGCGCGCCCGGCCCGGCCGCCGCCAGCGACAGGTCCGATGCCCAGGCCACGGTCACGAAGGCGAACATGACCTTCAACAGCTTCATGTCCGACAAGAACTTCACGGAGATGAGGAAGCTCTCGCGCTCCGCCAAGGGCATCTTCATCTCCCCGCAGGTGCTCAAGGGGGCCTTCGTGGTCGGCGCCTCGGGGGGCACGGGCGTGTTCCTCGTGCGGACGGCGGACGGGACGTGGACCTACCCGGCCTTCTACACGATCGGCAGCGTCAGCTTCGGGCTCCAGATCGGCGGCCAGGCCTCGGAGGTCATTCTTCTTGCGATGACCGACCGGGGGGTGACGACCCTGCTGCAGAGCAGCGTCAAGCTCGGGGCCGACGTGGGCATCGCAGCAGGACCTTACGGCGCCGGCGCCCAGGCGGCGACGGCGAACATCAGCGCCGACATCCTGGCCTTCTCGCGCTCCAAGGGCCTCTACGGGGGCATCTCACTGGACGGGGCCGTCGTGGACGTCCGGGACAGCCTCAACAGGGCCTACTACGGCAGGGCGGTGACGCCGACGGACATCCTCGTCAAGCAGAGCGTCTCCAACGCCCACGCCGACACGCTGCGCGCGAGCGTGGCCAGGATCTCCGGGGGGAAATGATCCCGCCGGCGGCGGAAACCGGACGAGAAACCCTTCGCGGCCTGCGGAGGGTTTTTTCGTGACCCATGACGGGGTTCAGACCGTGAAGGAAGACCGCAGAGCCATATTCGGATGGGCCCTCTACGACTGGGCCAACTCGGCGTTTGCGACGACGGTCATGGCCTCCTTCTTCCCGATCTTCTTCAAGGAGTACTGGACGGCGGGGACCGATCCCGTGGTGAGCACGGCG
>MVQS01000082.1 GCA_002067855.1 Syntrophaceae bacterium PtaB.Bin038 | reverse complement strand
GTTGGAGTCGTCGCCCACGTGGAGGGGCTGCCCCTCGTCGCCGCGGACCGCCGCGAAGGGCGCCACGAAGACGTTCTTCCCGATGGTGACGTTGCCGATTACGGCCCCCAGCGGGTGCACGTAGGCCGTGGGGTCGATCACGGGGTCACAAACCGTTGAGCTGAAATCGGTCTTCACGTTCTTGCCTATCATCTCTACCTCCCACAAACTGGTCTATCGGGGCTATTTCGTCTGTTTCGTCTATTCGGTCTTTTCGTCAAAAAGCCCTTCATGTCACGTCAAGTCACCCCGGGCTTTCCCTGAATCGGTACATCAAGGGGGCGGTCGGCTGCAAAACTGAGTTCAATCTCGTGTTTCCGTACCCCGGACCCTGGACCCGGAACCCTGAACCCTCTTTTGTCGCTCCCGCGCCAGCAGCTCCTCCCAGACCTCGTCGACCCTCGCCTCCAGCTCCTTCATGGTCCCGTCGTTGCGGATCACCACGTCGGCCCGTTTCAGCTTCTCGTCGATGGGCATCTGGGCCTCGAGCCTCGCCACGGCTTCGTCCCGGGTCATCCGGTTGCGCTTCATGACCCGCGCGATCTGCACCTCCCGGGGGGCATAGACAAGCAGGACCAGGTCGAAGAGGCCCTGCATCCCCACTTCGAGAAGCAGCGGGATGTCGGACAGGACGATCGCCCGTTCGTCCTCCCGCCCGATCCGTTCACGCTCGCGCTGCGCCTCCTCAAGCACGGCCGGGTGCACGATGCCCTCCAGCACCCTGCGCCTCTCCTCGCTGCCGAAGACGACCGCCCCGAGCTTCTTGCGGTCGATCCGTCCGGCGGCATCGAGGATCTCGCGCCCGAAGGCCTCGACGATCCGCTGCCAGACCGGCCGGCCCGGCTCCTGCAGGGCGTGGACGAGGGCGTCGTGATCGACGACCCGCGCGCCCCTCCTCACGAGCATCCGCACCACCGTCGACTTGCCCGTCGCGATCCCCCCTGTGAGCCCCACGTTCAGCATCGGCACGCTTCTACCACAAGGCCCCCGTTCCGGCAACGAAAAAGCCGGCGGGGTTTGGCAGGTCTTTTGCAATAAATCTCCCCGGGTACTGCTGCGGCCGGACAAGTCAATGATCAACGTCAAGAACCTCCGAAAAACCTACGGCGACGTCGTTGCCGTCGACGATATTTCCTTCGAGGCGAAGAAGGGCGATATCCTGGGGTTCATCGGCCCCAACGGCGCCGGCAAGACGACGACCCTGCGCATCCTGTCTTGCTTCATCGAGCCCGACAGCGGGACGGCCAGCGTGGGGGGCTTCGACATCCGGACCCAGCCGGTCGAGGTGCGCCGCGTGCTGGGGTACGTCTCCGAAAAGTGCCCCTTCTACGGCGAGATGACCCCGCGGTGGTTCCTGAAGTTCGTCTGCGACATCCGGGGCATCAACGGCACCCGCTACAAGTACGAAATCGACCGGGTCGCCGCCATCAGCTCCCTGCAGGGCGTCATGGACCGCCGGATCGAAACCCTCTCGAAGGGCTTCCAGCGGCGGCTGGGGCTCGCCCAGTCCCTGCTGGGCGACCCGCCGGTGCTGATCCTCGACGAACCCATGTCGGGCCTCGACCCGAACCAGAAGCAGGAGATCGTCGATCTGATCCGGTTCATGGCCGCCGACAAGTGCTTCATCCTCTCCACCCACGTCATGGAGGAGCTGGAGACGATCTGCAACCGGGCGATCCTGATCAGCAGGGGGAAGATCGTGGCGGACTCCACGCCGCAGGACTTCAAGGAAAAGGGCCACGGGAAGATCGACGCCTTCTTCCGCAGAGTGACCAACGGGACCTGACATGCAGACCGTACGGGCCATCCTCAAGCGCGAGTTCCGGAGCACCTTCACGACTTCGATGGGGTACGTGATCCTCGTGGTGTTCCTCGTCCTTGCGGGGTTCCTCACCATCAAGGGACGGTTCTTCGAGATGCGGCAGGCGGACCTCCGGGTCTTCTTCGACAACCTTCCCCTGCTCTACCTCTTCTTCGTCCCCGCCGCCGGGATGCGGCTCTGGGCCGAGGAGCGCAAGGCGGGCACCATCGAGTTCCTGTTCACGCAGCCCGTGACGGTCGCCCAGGCGGTGATCGGCAAGTTCCTGGCCGCCTGGCTTTTCGTGGCCGTCGCCCTTCTGCTCACGGCGCCCCTCGTGATCGCCGTCGCCTGGCTCGGAAATCCCGACCCCTTCGTGATCGCAACGGGCTACCTGGGCGCCTTCCTGTTGGGCGGCGCCTACCTGGCCGTCAGCATCTTCTGCTCCGCGCTCACGCGCAGCCAGATCGTGAGCTTCGTGCTCTCCATCGGGATGATCGGCCTGATGACCTACACCGATTCGCCGGCCGTCTTGAGCTGGCTCGCCGGCATCGTGCCCCCGTACCTGATCGACGCCCTCGCCGACATGAGCTTCACCGGGCACTTCGAGTCCATGCGGCGCGGCGTGCTCGAGTTCCGCGATCTGTCGTTCTACGGGATCCTCATCGCGGCGCTGATCTCCGTCACCTGCCTGGTCGTCGATAACCGAAGGGAGTCATGCTGAAGAAGAACGCCAAGGTCCTCGCGGCCCTATTCCTGATCGCGCTGATCACCTTCTCGTCCGTCACGCTGCTCGCCAGGGCGAGCCGGGCACTGAAGGTCGACCTCACGCAGGACCGCATCTATTCGCTCTCCGACGAGACGAAAACGGTCGTGGCGGGCCTCACGCACCCGGTGCGCCTCAAGCTCTTCTACTCCCGCACCGAAGCCCTGAAGGGGTTCGATTCCCTGAGGGCCTACAGCAACTACTTCTTCTACGTCCGCGACCTGCTGCGGGAGTACGCCTCGCGGTCCCGGGGGAAGATCTCCCTCGAGATCATCGACCCGCGGCGCGACTCCCGCGAGGAACGGGAGGCCCTCCACTACGGGCTCCGGCCGATCCCCACGGCGGGCGACGACCGGTTCTACTTCGGGCTCGTGCTGACGACCGAATTCGGGCAGGAGAAGGCCATTCCCCTGCTCTCCCCGGAACGCCAGCAGCTGGCCGAGTACGACATCACCGAAATGATCCACAGCGCCACGTCCCGGACGAAGAAGCGGATCGGGGTCCTCTCCACGGTCAACCTGGAAACCGCCGCCTACCCCGCCGGGACGGCGCGGGCGATGGGGCCGGCGGAGAACGCCCCGAGAGGACCGTCGGCCCTCGAGCCGCTCAAGGCGCACTACGACGTGACGATGCTCACCCCCCACGCCGATCTGCGGAAGCTCGACGCCGTCGTGGTCATCCACCCCCGGAACCTCCCCGAGCAGACGCTCGCGGCCCTGGACCGGTACGTCACGGGCGGCGGGAAGCTCGTCGTCTTCCAGGACCCCGTCTTCATGGCCGGCGCCCCGGGGTCCGCCGCGGCAAGCGCCTACACGACCGGGGAGAACGCCTCGAACCTCAACCGCCTGCTTTCCGCCTGGGGCTGCGAGATGGCACCCGACGTGATCGCCGCCGACCCGGGGACCTCGGCCCGTGCCGAGGCGGGGCCGGCAACGCTGATGACCCTCAAGGGCCCGGCGATCAGCCGGGAGGACGGCCTCGGCGCGGGCGTAAACCAGGTCCGGGTCTTCAATGCAGGCGCCCTGCAGATCAGGGCGGTCCCGGGAATCTCGGCCGCCGTCCTCCTGCGGACCTCGGAGGCGGGGTACACGGTCCGCGCCGACGACACGCAGCAGCGGGCCTCCGGGGGCAAGGAGGCCGTCACCCTCGGGGTGCGCCTCACGGGAAGCTTCCGGAGCGCCCTGGGGGGCGACCCGGCTGCGGATCCGGCCGGAGCGGGCCCGCAGGCAGCCCCCGCATCGGGCGGCAAGGCCGCCCCGGTCGTGGTCGTCTTCTCCGACGTGGACATGCTGACGGGCCCCATGGCCGCGGCGACGGCGGGAGGCGGGAACGCCGATCTGCTCCTCTCCGTGATGGAGGGGCTCACGGGCTCGGTGTCGCTCGCGAGCATCAAGGCCCGGGGCAGGATCATCCGGCCCTTCAGCACCGTCGACCGGATGGAGGAAGCCTATGACGCATCGGCGGCGACGACGATCGCCTCGCTGCAGGCCGAGATCGCGGCGGCGGAGAGGGAGCTGGGCACCCTGGCCCGGAAGAGCCAGGAAGGCGAGGAGTCCCTCCTGAAGGAAGAAATCCTGCGCAGCCGCAAGATGGCCGAGGCGAAGCTCGCACGGGCAAAGGAGGAACTGGCCGCCCTGCAGCACAAGAAGCGCGCGATGGTGGAGAGCCTCTTCACGAAATGGAAGGTTTTCATCCTGCTGGGAGGCCCGGCCTTGGTGCTGCTCATCCCGGCGGGGGTCCTCGCCGGCCGCCTGTTCGGCCGGATCGACCTGCCCAAGAGGAAGCCATGGACACGAGGCATCTGATCCTGCTGGCCGCCGTCGCCGCCGTTCTCACCGGGGCCGTGATCCTGGTGGGGGTCCTGGAGGACCGCCAGGAGGTGACCCTCAAGGAGGGCAGCTACATCCTGCAGGGCTTCAACCCGGAAAAGGTGTACGGCATCTACATCAAGCAGGGCGACGAGGCGCTCACCTTCAAGCGCCGGGAGGAGCGGTTCATCCTCATGGGCAAGTACGACTACCCCGTCTCGAACGAACAGATCAACCGGATCCTGAAGGCCATCGCGGACATCCGTTGCGCCGAGCGGGTGACCGCCGATGAGCGCAACCACGGGGCGCTGGGCGTTGCGGGCGAAAGGGGGGGCCTGGTGGTCCGCTTCTTCGGCGAATCGGGGCAGAAGATGACGGGGATCGTAATCGGCCGGGACCGCCCCGGGTTCCCGGGTTTCTACGTCAGGCTGGAAGACGAGAAGCAGGTCTACCTGAGCACGGACGCGCTGCCGGCGGTGAGCACGAAAACCGTCGACTACATCCGCC
>MVQS01000081.1 GCA_002067855.1 Syntrophaceae bacterium PtaB.Bin038 | reverse complement strand
CCGGCGGTGGCGAAGGACGCAAGCGGCAATCTCTGGGTCTACTGGGGCACGGGCGACAAGGCCGAGCCCATCGTCGTGGGCGCCGTCACCGACCGCTTCTTCGCCGTGAAGGACTCCACGAAGAGCGGGTCCTACCAGATCGGCAATCTGGAGAACATCACGTCGTCGACCTACACGGACAACGCCACAAAACGCGGCTGGTACATGAACCTGACCGGGGCGGGGGAGAAGTGTCTCTCCGAAGCGACCGTGTTTGCGGGCATCGTCTACTTCACGACCTACCTACCGGCAGGCAGCGGAGGCGACCCCTGCGATCAGGCCGGGTCGGCCAAACTCTACGCCCTTTCGTTCATCGAGGGCGCCGGGTCGCTCACGGGCAACGCGAGGAGCATGACCCTCGGCGTGGGGATCCCCACGGCACCGGTCCTCTCCATGAACCCTTACAGCAGGACGCCGGATCTCTACGTGACCGTGAGCGGCGGCGCCGGCACGGGGGCCACGACCATGCGCGCCAACGTCAACCCGCCGTCCATCGCCAACCGGACCAACCTGATCCACTGGCGCGATCGACGGTTCCAGTAGGCACGTGCGGGCAGGCGTCACGAAAAACCTCTTGACCCGCTCGACCTGATGCAGTAGATTCCACGCAATTCCGGGCGGGGCCCCCGAGAAAGGGCCCCGCCGTCACCCCCTCCTTCCCGATAGCTTTTCCCCTCCGGATTGCCCGGACGGCGAGAACGGGCTGCCACTCGAAACGCGGGGATGTGCGTCCAGCCTTCATTCCGGGGGACCCCTGCGCTCGGCCCTCGAGCGCGCTGTGATGGAGGGTTCCGCGATGTGCCGCTTCGCCCGCGTCTTGCTGTCCGCTCTTCTGGGCACCGCCGCGTTGTGCGGAGCCGCCGCCGCCGACAACACGGACCAGGCGCTGTTCGCCGCCGTTCCGCCCGATGCGATGCTCGTCCTCGACCTGTCGGGCAGCATGCGATGGAACCCCCGGGGCGAGGTCGACGGCTCCCAGGAGCCGATCCGGCGTTTCGGCAACGACACGTGCTCGGGCGACGCGTTTCACGACACCCCCCGGCCCGGTTTCGCGACCGACTGCGCACGCTACCTCATCGCGAAGCGCGCGATCCACACCCTCCTGGACCACAACCGCGACGGCGTGATCGACAACCGGGACGAGGTCGGCCTCGGTGTCCGCCTCGGGTTCTGGACGTTCGGCTCGGGCAACCGGAAGCGCCGGGACGTCGGGCAGCCCTACGCGGCGATCTGGTGCGGGGCCCCCTCGTGCACGGGAACCGAGGCCTACGCGGCGGGCGAAACCTCGATCCTCTTCTGGACCGACAGGGCCTTGGAGCGGCAGCGCGTCAGCGGAGGCACGGGCCTGGCCGCCTGCATGGAGGCCGTGAAGGCCTACCTGGACGGCCACAGGCAGGCGGACGCTTACCGCAACTGCCGGCAGAAATTCGTCGTCCTCCTCACCGACGGCCAGGACACGATGTACTGCGGCGGCACAGGTTCCGGCACACAGGGCGACCAGTACAAGCGCAGGCGCGCCTCGGTGGCGAGGGTCAAGGCCCTACGCGACGCGGGGTACCGGGTCTTCGTGATCGGCCTCGGCGACGGGATGCCCGCGCATCTCCGGAACACGCTCAACTGGATGGCCTACTTCGGGGGGACGGAGAACCCTTTTGACGCCCGGAGGGGGGACCCGCAGGCCCTCAACATCGGCGCCTTCTCGTCCGACCCCTGCGCCGCGTCGGCGACGACGGGTTCCTGCAGCGGCACGAGCGAACTCTGCTTCGCCGACTCCGACGACCCCGGGGCGCTCGAGCTGTCCGGCTACGCCTTCATCACGGCGGACGCCGGCGAGCTCGAGGCGGCCCTGCGAGCGTCCGTGACCGCGATCCAAGACGCCGCCTACTCCTTCAGCACGCCGTCGGTGGCCGCGTCGAGGACCGTGGAGTACAACCACCTGTTCGCGGCCTCGTTTCAGCCCTCGCAGGCGGACCCCTTCTGGCGGGGCACGTTGCGGAAATACGCGATCCTGTCGGACGAATCCGTCGGCGCCGTCCAGGCCGACGCGGGGACGGCCCTTCAGGCAAGGGCGGCCGGCGAGCGGAAGATCCTGACCCTGAAGGGAGGCGCCCTGATCCCCTTTGTTTCGGAGTCCCTGGCCCCCGGGGATCTCGGGGTGGGCGACGCGCAGCGGCGGGACGCCGTGGTGGGCTACATCCGCGGAGAGGCGGCGTTCAACCCCGAACAAGATGCCCGCGGTAACGTCTGGAAGCTGGGCGACATCTTTCACTCCAACCCCGTCACGGTGGGCACGCCCTCCTCGTACTTCAGCGACCCCCGGGACCGGGGGCGGGCCTTCGAGGCCTACCGGTCCGCAAACCCTCGCACCTCGGACAACGGCAGGCGCGTGATCGTGGCCGGCGCCAACGACGGCCAGCTGCACGCCTTCCGCACATCGGACCTCGCCGAGGTCTGGAGTTTCATCCCCCCGAATCTCCTGCCCGGGCTCAAGGAGATCGCCCACCGGGAGCACCCGACGAGCCGGACGCACCGGTTCTACGTCGACGGGCCCATCACCGTGGCCGACGTGTGGTCGGGGACGGGCGACGGGAAGGTGAAATCCCCGGGGGACTGGAAGACGATGATGGTCGTCGGGCTGGGGCGCGGCGGGGCGGGCACCCTCTGGAGCGCATCGGCATCCTGCGATTCGCGCTTCAGCGGTTGGTACCTGCCGACCGGGGAGTATCCCGTGTACTGCGGCTACCATGCCCTGGACATCACGGACACCCTCAACCCGCGGGACGGGTGGCGAATCCGTCCCTCCCCCGCGCAGGCGCCCTACCTGGGAGATCCCTGGAGCCGCATGGTGGTCCGCAGGGTCCGGGTCGGCCCGGAGGAGAAGTGGGTCGGCTTCATCGGCGGCGGGCACAGGCTCTCCCCGTGCAGCGGGGCGGCCGACTGCGAGGCGCGGGGAAAGGGCTTCTTCGCCGTGGACCTCGCGACGGGGAGCATCCTCTGGGGCTTCACCCGCAC
>MVQS01000080.1 GCA_002067855.1 Syntrophaceae bacterium PtaB.Bin038 | reverse complement strand
GTGGCGGACATCTTCAAGCTGCGCTGGGAAATCGAGTTGTTCTTCAAGTGGATCAAGCAGCACCTGCGGATCAAGTCCTTCTTCGGCACGTCGGCCAATGCCGTAAAAACCCAGGTCTGGGTGGCTCTGTGCATCTATCTGCTTGTGGCCATCCTGAAAAAGAGGCTTCATCTGTCCTGCAGTCTGCACACCCTGTTGCAGATCCTGGAGGTCAATCTCTTCGAGAGAAAGCCCATCCAGCAACTGGTTCGCGACGCCATGAAGCAAATTACGGAACCTGAAATCAGCAACCAACCGGATTTATTCAAACCTTAACCGGACAGTACTGACCTCGTATATCAAAGAGCCAAAATCATCCTAATGTATGCACAACAATCCCGGAAGACCCTTGTCTTTTTTCATCGATGGCCTCGCGTATCCAGCAGGACCGGTTGGTCGCCGGAGTTGCCGTACAGCACCCATGAATCGACGATTGCCTTGTAAACGGAATTGAAATTCCGCCAGCCCCTGTTCCCCCCAATGCGCCTCCCCTACCGGCTCAGCAGCAGACCGAGCTTTTGCAGGATTTCGGATATCGCCTTCGAGGGCAGCGTGCAGATCTTCTCTGCATTTCGAGCATGCCAATCCAAACTCTTCACCCGGTCAGCGAGAATGACGCCCGCGACGGGCAGGCCCGATGGCAGGGATACTTCGAAGGGGTAACCTTTGATTTGGCTGGTGACATGGCACATAATGGCAAGCCCTGCCTTTTCGTTATACATCTCCGGGGAAAGAACCACCGCGGGCCTGCGACCCGCCTGTTCATGCCCGGCCTGGGGGTTCATCGTGATCCAGACCACATCGCCGCGCCTGGGAACATACGCGTTGGCTTTCACCACGATTCTCTCCCCGTTGCGGGACCGGCATCCACCTCCCCGTGAACATTTTCCTCGGTAATCTTCGCCAGGAGCCTTTTCAGCGTCGCGCCCGGCTTTTCCACAGGCGCCACGACGAGTTTTCCGCTTTTCAGCGACACGTCCACCTCGCTTTCCTCCTTCAGGCCGACTTCCGTGGCAAAGGCCTTCGGGATTCTGATGGCAAGGCTGTTGCCCCATTTCTGCATCCTCGCCTTCATCCTTCACCTCGATGGGATGTATATACATTGCTTATACATCGAACAGAGGGCCTTGTCACCCGCCTGATGCCGGCGTATCATGCGGGCTGTCTGCCGCTTAGCCGTCGCGTTGCAGCGTATTCAACAACTGCCATCGCGAGCCGAGCGCCTGTTCTGCGTACGTCGTAGAAGCGCGAGACGTGGCGATCTCCCGCGCAGAATACCCTCCGGTCTTTACGAATCAGGAGGAGGCGCCGGCCGCGCCCCCCCCGTCAACCGGTGAAATCCCGCTCGAGGAATGCCTTACAAAATACCTCGCCTTGTTCCCGGCGTCTTCCCCGATGAGCTTCGCGATCCTTCACCCTCCCCTCCATCCCCTCCCGTCGAGGGAGGGGAGGCTGTTGGGAAGCCTTCATCGTCCGTTTCCCTGTCGGCGAAACAGATATTGAACGGAACATGGAAGCGGTATAAAAGTATGCCCTGAAACCTGAAACGAATCGAAAGATCGAAGAAGGAAAAGATGGCTGAAAGCAGGCAGACGATGAAGGCAGCCCTGAAACCCTTCGTCGGCAAATGGCGCATCGTGGAGATGGAAGCGTGGGACCGGGAGTATCTCGACATGGAAGGCCCCGGACATTTCACGTTCGGCAGGGACGGCACCGGCCATTTCCGGTTCGGCCTGGTCCGGGGCGAAATGGACTGCCGGATGGAAAATACCACCGGCAAGGCGCGGATCGAGTTTTCCTGGGAAGGAAGCGATGAGATGGACCCCGTGTGCGGGCGGGGATGGGCATGGATCGAACAGGAAGAACTGCACGGGAGGATCTTCTTCCACATGGGGGACGATTCCGCGTTCCGGGCCGTAAGATCATCAGGGGGCAGGCGTCCGTGAGTGAATACCAGTACTACGAATTTCTCGCCATCGACCGGCCGCTGACGGCGGCGGAGATAAGGGAACTGCGGGCGCTTTCGACCCGCGCCGTCATCACGCGCGTCAGCTTCGCAAACGACTACCAGTGGGGGGACTTCAAGGGGGATCCCGACAGGCTGATGGAGCGCTACTTCGACGCCCACGTCTATGTGGCCAACTGGATGACGGCCATTTTCAAGGTTCGTGTCCCCGTCGAGGCGCTGTCGCAAGGGACGGTCGAGGCCCTGTCGGCCTGCGAGTCGATCTTTTTCAAGGCCACGAAAACCCACTGGATCGTCACCTGGCAGCTGGAGGAGTCGGAAGACGACGAGCGGTTCGCGCTGGAGGACGGCCGCGGCTGGATGGCGCGGCTCTCCCCCGTACGGGACGAGCTGCTGCGCGGCGATCTTCGCAGCCTCTACATCGGATGGCTGGCGGACGTGGGCACGGGGATGGTGGAGGATGACGAAATGGAGCCGCTTCGCGTGAGCGGGCTCGGCCAGTTGACCCCGGCCCAGCAGGCCCTCGCGGAGTTCCTTGAAATCGACGAAGACCTGCTGGACGGCGCGGCCATGGGGAGCCCGTCGGTCCACGACAGGGAAGTCTCACAAAAAGATGTGGATGCATGGATCGCGGTCCTGCCCCGGCAGGAGCCCACGGAGATCCTGAAACAGCTCCTCTCGGGCCGGGGGCAGGAGGCCGAGCGCGCCATCCAGAACCGGTTCGCGGCATGGCGACGGGAGTCGCAAGGCCATGACGAGGCGTCGCCCGGGCGAACGGCAGGGGCGCTGCGAACGAGTGCCCGGGACGCAGAAAAAATCCGGGCGGAAAGGAAAAGACAGAAACGGGTGCAGCGGGAAGGCGGGCGCCGGAAAGAGCGAGAGGTCTACCTCAAAAACCTGTTCAAGAATTCTGCCGCGGCCTGGAAGTCGGCTCGACGGGCCGTCGAGCGCGGTTCGGGTGCGGCCTATGACGAGGCCGCCCGCTTGCTTGTTGACCTTTCAGAAGCCTACAAGGTTCACGCCGGCCCCGGGCGCTTCCAGGAGGAACTGAAGAAATTCATGTCCGGCCATGCGCGGCGCAAGGCGCTGGTTCAACGCCTCGTGAAGGCGGGCATCTGGGAGGAAAAATAGAGGCATGAAGCCGCGAAAACCGCAAGGCAGCAAGGATGGCGCAGCGCTGGACAGGCTGATCGAAGAGATCACGGTCGACGCATACGGCGATGACGAGCAATTATGGGCTTTCCGACAGGTCTTCGAAGACAACCTCGATCTGCCGGCCGACGGCTTCGTCATCGGCGAGCCGGTTTCTGTGACCGCGATCGACTATGACGGCAACGAACGGCGCGGGCTGACGGCACGATGCCGGCGCGAAGACGGCGCCGAGTACGTCGTTGCGCTCCCCGAGGTCGAGTTTCCCCGGGCCCGGGCGGGTGCAAGCTACATCGCCGCCTACCGCCGGTGGCTCAACCTCGATCCGTACCCGGCGGAAGGCAAGAAAGATCCCCGCCGCAGGCGGCAGCACAAGGCAACGGCAGGGGACATCGACCCGGGTACCCTGCAGGAACTGGTCGTCCTCTCCGTCACACGGTCGGCCGCCCGGTGCCGCGTGCCGGATAGCGATCGGGTCATCACGCTGCGCGCGAGCCGCCCCTGGGGGATCGTTCCCGGTGAACTCGTCACGGTCCAGCCGCGAAAGCAGTGGCGCTATGCCGGCCACCCGTATCTTTCCGGGGACATCCTGTCGACCCGAATCGACGCGAAGGCTCTCGATCTCGAGCCTCTGAGTCTCGTGCCCATGGGTATGTGGGACCCCGGAGAGGAGTACTGGGGGGAAGAAGACGAGCCCATCGAGGAGTGGGCCGCGCCGATCATCGCCTGCGGCCCCCGCCCGATGTTCGAGATGGAGCAGGTGCTGCCCGGCCACGACCCTGACGACGATCCGGGTGAGGATCCCATCACGCGGTCAAACGATCTCAAGGACGCCGGCAGGCGGGCCGAGGCGGCAAAAATCCTGATGGAGCTCTGCGAGGCGGATCTGCGCTGCCTCGATGCCCATGCGCACCTGGGCAATTTCGTCTTTGATCTCAATCCGCAGGATGCCCTTCGGCACTACGAAGTCGGTCTGCGCATCGGCGAGCTCTCCCTGGGGAGCGACTTCAACGGCCTGCTGCCCTGGGGCCTTATCGACAACCGGCCTTTTCTGCGCTGCATGCACGGCTTCGCGTTGTGCCTCTGGCGCCTGGGGCGATTCGCAGAGGCGGCGCTCGTCTTTCAACGGATGCTGTGGCTGAACCCGTCGGACAACCAGGGGGTGCGGTTTCTCATCGACGCGGTGAAGGCAGAGACACCCTGGGATGTGGCGGTCGGGAACGACCGCTGAGGAGACTGCCATGAGAAAGAAGACCCTGGCGGCCATTTACCCCGTCGAGATCCTGCGCGAGGAGTTCTTCTTCATACATAGACCACTTCACTGAGTATCCGCTCCATCAGTTCCGGCCTGAGCGCCTGCTTCGTGACGAGGTCTACCTTGGTTTTCAGCAATTTCTCGAGTTTTCCCTCGAGCGCCAGAAATGTGATCGGTGCGCGATGCGCCGCCCTCACTTGCTCAGCAGCAGACCGAGCTTTTGCAAGATGTCGGAGAGCGCCCTCGAGGGCAGCGTGCAGATCGTCTCTGCATTTCGAGCACGCCAATCCAGACTCGTCACCGGGTCAGCCAGAATGACGCCAGAGACTGGAAGGCGCGATGGCAGGGATACTTCGAAGGGATAACCTTTGATTTGGCTGATGACAGGGCACATAACAGCAAGGTCTGCGGTCGGTGTCCGATTCCGGCTGTCAGCCGTTTGCTGTGGGCGTCTTCACTGTCGGCTGCAGGCTTTCTTCCCCTCCCCCGCTGGCGCGCGTCGCCGCGACAGGCGACAGGGCGGCCGCGTTGCGCGCCAACTTTCGCTTGCCCTCAGCCGCCATAGAGATTATAAGGGCGAATCCCCTGCCACGGAGAACACACCCATGAACGAGACCCAGCTCGAGACGGCATGGAAAGGCCTGTTCGAGGCGGCCTTTCGGATCAAAGACATGGCGCCCTGGGAATGGATGGTCGAGACGGACCTGTTCGGCATCCGCGACGGCGGCGAGACCTGCTACGTCAGCGTCATGGGCAACCTGGGGGAGCACCTGGGCATTTCCGTCTACCGGGGCGACGCGGCGCTGAGCCGGTTTTTGGACCTGCGCGACATCCCGGAGGAGACGATCATGGAGTACCCGGAGCTGCTCCTGCAGATTCCGCAGCTTCAGCTCTCCTTCGAAAACCGCGAGGACCTGCAGGAATGGGACCGCCGGCTCATCCGCACGATGGGCTACAGGGCGCGGGGCGGCCAGGCATGGCCCCTGTTTCAAAGTTACCGGCCGGGGTTCATGCCCTGGCGGCTGGAGCCCGACGAAATCCCCGTTCTCACCCGGGCCCTCGAGCAGCTCGCGGACGTGGCGCCCCGGGCGCGGGCCGGCGCGTTTCAGCTGGACATCGAAGAGAGGGAGGACCTGCTGGTCCGGGCGCGGACGGCGGACGGCGCCTAGGTCGACGAGCGTGTGCGGATTCCTGCGCGGGTACCGCCGACAATCGATTTGCGCTGGGACGGACGCGACATGACCCTGCTCAAGAAGACCCCGGTGAGGGGCGACAGCATCGAGCTCGATTTCTTCATGTTCCCCGGCACGATCGGAAAACCGTCGCAGCGGCCGGCCGTTGCCTACGTGCTGCTCGCCGTGCACCGCAAATCCGGAATGCCCCTCTTTGCCGACCTCCTGCCCGTCGAAGAGAGCCTGGAGCACGTTTTCGGACGAATTCCCCATGCGCTGCTCGCCCGGCTCGCGACTGTGCCCATGCGGCCGAAAGAGATCCGGGTCCAGAATTACTTCCTTGTGAATCTCCTGGAACCGGTCCTGAAGGAGCTGGGGACGAAAATCGTCCATCAGTCGCCTCTCAAAACGCTCCGCGCGGCCAAGAGCAGTCTGATGGGTATGCTCTGAGATTCAGCGCCTTCCGCCCCTCGGCGACCGCGACGACGGCTGCCTCCTGCATGCGGCCGTTTCGCCCGGCCGTTCGTTCCGCAAACCGATGCCGGGCTGGCGCCTCCGCGCAGAGCCGCCCTTTTTCCCGGATGCCTTCGATGCGGCCTCATCCGGGGCGCCGACAAGAGCGGAGCGCCGCTCCCAGACCCGGGCCTTCCGATTCTCGAGCTGGACGAGGTATTCTTTGCCTTTCACCTCCACGACGACGCCGCACCCGTTGGGCGTCTTCACCCTGTCGCCGATCCGGATTGCGGGAAGCTTCTCTGCCTTCCCCTGCCTGCGCGGCCCGGAAGCCGAGCCGTCTCCGGGGGATCGGCCGGCCGCCTGACCGCCTGCGCTTCGAGCCCGGACGCCGCGCCAGGCCTGCACAGCGGGGATGCCTTCCGCGTAACGTTGCCACGCGTCGTCGAAAAGCGTTTTCATGGCCACAGGCAAATACAGGTTCTTCTTCGTCCGGGTCATGCCGACATAGACGGCGTTGATCTCCTCTTCCCACCGGGAAGCCCCGTCGAAGCCGCCGAGATTCGAGATGACGTCATCGTCCAGGACCACGTGGTCGTACTCCTGCCCCTTGGCGGCGTGGATCGTCGAAAGCGTGATCGTCGCCTCCCGCCCCTCGCCCGGTTCCCTGCAGAGCTGCAGGAGCTCGTAAACAATCTCCGGAAATTCCGGCTCGTACTCCTCCACGATGTCGGCCATATTCAAAAGCTGGTAGTCTTCCACGGCCTCCGCGTAATCCTCCAGATCCTCGATGCACCCGAACGATCGGATCAACTCATCGCGGATCCTGTCCCTTTCGTCCACCCGGAGCCAGTAGATATCCAGCGTGCGGTACAACTCCGCGCTGATGTCGCGCTCGAACCGGAACCCCTTCTTTTCTGCCAGCAGGGCCATGGCGTTCTTGAACAGCGAGAAGTTCGTCCGGCACAGGATCGCCGTTTCCTTCTTCCACGCCAGGGAGTCCAGCGTGTCGTATACGCACACCCTCGACGTCTTGCCCCGATCGCCCCGTATGACGAACCCGGCCTCATCCTTTCCGTGCCGGATGAACCGCGTCGTGAAGTTCGCGATGCGCGGCCCGAACCGGAAGCTCAGCGTCAGGTCGTACAGCTCGTCGTGGGGGAAGCGCCGCATGGCGTCCTCGGCGTAGCGAAACCCGTAGATCTGCTGGTGCGTGTCGCCCACCAGGACGATCCGCCCCCTGTAGCCCGACAGCGCGTCGATCATGATGGGCGAGAGGTCCTGCCCCTCGTCCACGAGCACCCGGTCGTAACGGGCAAGCTTCCCCTGGAATTTCCCGTCGCGGTGCGAGAGCTTGAGATAGAAATCGTGCGGGCAGTTCTTCCGGTCCCTGTACCAGCCCGTCGCCGCCTTTCGCGCGACCTCCACGATGCGGCCCTTCTCGCGTTCGAGCAGGGCCTGCAGCTCCTCAGGCAGGTACGCCTTGAAGGGCCCCGTCGCATCCTCGAGCCGGGGGTGGGGGGAGTTGAGAAAGTAGACCAGGAACATCTGGGTCAGGGTGGAGAGCACTTCCCTCCTGGCGCTGAACTGCGAAAGAAAATGGGAGGGCCGGATCGATTCGAACCCCTCGTACCTGCCCCCCGAGGCCGAGAGCGCAAAGGAGTGGATCGTGTGGACGTCCACGTTTGCAGGGAATTTGCCTTTCGCCTCCTGCCGGTTGCGGCTGTTGAAGACCAGGTAGAGGATTTTCTCGTCGGGGTGCTTCCGGGCGATCATCGTGAGCGTCGCCGTCTTGCCCGTCCCCGCCCGGGCGTTGATCTTGACGACCCTACCCCCTGCATCCAGGATATTTCGCTGCTCGGCAGTCGGTTTCAGCATGCGGCCCGCCTCCGCGCAACGCCGGCCCTGGCGAGAACCTCGTCATGAGCCACGATTATTTCCTTGCGCATCATAATATGACCGGTATATCGGTTAATTTGTGCCAATATTCCACCGATATACCGGTTAATCAACCGGTTTTTCGGGGCCGGACCTCTCTCCTCACGCTTTTCGCAATATGAACTTAAGAAAGGGGAAAGGTCGCCCATCCCCGGTGGGAGAGGCAGCCACAAAATTCCCTCTCCCCCGGCGGGAGAGCCATCCAAAAGTTGCCCTCGCCCCTTGCGGGAGAGGATAGAGGTGAGGGGGAAATCGCCATTCCGCTCCTCCCCCTTTGGAAAAGGGGGACACAGGGGGATTTCTCTTTCGTTCAGCCCCCTCTCTCTCGACGAAAGAGGGACGGGGTGAGGGTGAAAGGAGGTGGGTATAGGAAGAACAAGGGATCGGACAACTTGAACATCCCATTCAGAGAAGCCGGCATTTGCCGCCGTGAAGCGAACAGTCCATATAATCGCCTCATTATCTGCAGCGCCCTGAGCCCCAGCCGGCTCCGCGCCTTCAGCCCGACCTCGAGATGGGAGCCTCGGCAATACCCCTTGACACGCAATGCCAAACCGGCTATAAATATTACCGGATAGAGGCAATATCGGTAATATTCGTGACCAGATTGGCCCGGTGATCGAGACCATCAAATCCATCATCCTGGACTTCCAGGAAATGCGCGTCGAGACGGGCGTGCCGCGGCGACTGCGGATCGAGACGGCACGGGGCAAGGCGGCCGTCTGTATCGGGGTGAGGCGATGCGGCAAGTCGACCTACCTCTTCCAACTGATCGAGCGGCTCGTTCAAGGCGGGGTCCCCAGGGAGAACATCCTGTACCTGAACCTGTTCGACGATCGCCTCCACAACCTGCGGCACGACAATCTCGGCCTGATCGCCGAGGCCTACTATGCGATCTATCCGGAAAAGAAAAACACGGAGACCGTCCACTGCTTCTTCGACGAGATCCAGGCCGTCCCCGGCTGGGAACCCTTCGTGGACCGGCTGATGCGCACGGAGCGATGCCAGGTCTATCTCACGGGCTCTTCTGCGCGGATGCTGTCGAAGGAGATCGCCACGCAGATGCGCGGTCGCGCCTGGTCCTGGGAGTTGTTTCCGTTCTCGTTCCGGGAATTCCTGGACTACAAGGAAATCGAGAGCAAGGGGGCCCTGTCGACCCAAAAGCGACTGCTCGTGCAGAAGGCGTTCGATGAGTACTGGCAGACGGGCGGCTTCCCCGAGGTGGCGGGCATCGCTCGCCATCTCCGGATCAAGACGCATCAGGAATACTTCCACACCATCCTGTACCGGGACATCGTCGAGCGTCATGACATTCCGCATCCGAAGGCGGTGACGGACCTGGCGCGGCGGCTCGTGGACAACACGGCATCGCTTTACTCGGTCAACAGCCTCACGGGACATCTCAAATCGCTGGGGCACAGGGCGCCCAAGTCGGCGGTATCCGATTACCTGGCATGGTTCGAGGACGCGTACTTCCTCTTCACCGTGCGGATCTTCGACGCCTCCCTGGCGCGCAGCAACGCCAACCCGAAGAAGGTGTACTGCGTCGATCATGCGCTGGTCAACTCCGTGTCGTCGGGCATTCTCGTCAATTCAGGCCATCTTCTCGAAAATCTCGTGTTCACGGCCCTGCGGCGACTGTATGCGGAGATTTACTACTACCGGACGAAGACAGGGAAGGAAGTCGATTTCATTGTCCCGAGACGCGGCCTCCCCGATGTCCTCGTCCAGGTCAGCGAATCCCTCGCCGAGCCGCAGACGCGCAAGCGGGAGGTCGCGGCGCTGATCGAGGCAATGACGGAACGGGGCCTGAAAACGGCAACCATCGTCACTCGCAGCGAAAGCGAGACGGTCGTGGCGGGCGAAAAGACCGTCGAGGCAGTCCCCGCATGGCGATTCCTGCTCGACTTGCCCGAATCGGCGGAATAGGCTCTCCTTCGCACGCAGCTTTCCATTGTTCCTACCTCCCTCCCTTTCGCAAAGGGGGCAAGGGGGGATTTTCTTGTTTCTCTCTGCCCTTCTTTTCCGGATTCCCGAAGCCCGAATCCCTCCTTCACCGTCTTCTGTTTTCTTCCCGAATCCGGAATCCGGAAGCCCGAATCCCTCCCTGAGTCTCTGCAGCAAAGCTGCCATGGGGTGAGGATAATTTTGCCTTTCTTTTGACCCTCCTCTCCCCCGGCGGGAGAGCCATTCGGCAGACTCAAGCCCGTGAGTCGAGCGGGGCCATGGTGAGGGGGCATTCATTGCGGCGAAGGCCTTTCTGCGATCGTGCAGCGAATAGGCCGCTTAATCGCTTCACGATAAACGCGGCCTTTCTTATCCCTCGCCCTGGACGGGTCAGGGTGAGGGGGAAGTTCCCGTTCTGCCGATCTCGAATGGTTTCACCGCCCGTGGTTTGCACCCCTTCAACACCCTGATCCCTCGCAAAAATCATCCCTGCAAACTGAAAGTCCCAACAACTGTCATCGCGAGCCGAGCACCTGTTCTGAGCCTGTCGAAGAAGCGCGAGGCGTGGCGATCCCCGCTCAGAATTCCCTCTTATCTTGCCCCTCAAGTAAACGTTATTCCGTCTTGACATCATGACGTCGAAATGTTACGCCTACAGCCGAGGTGATCCAATGAGTGAATCCGCAAAGCGTTCTACAATCTACCTGGACCCCGATCTGCACCGCGCATTGCGCCTCAAGGCGGTCCACACCGGGCGTTCCATGTCCGATCTCGTCAATGAGACCCTTCGCATGGCCTTTCGCGAAGACCAGAAGGATCTTTCGGCTTTCGATGAGCGCGTAAGGGAACCGGAAATGACGTACGAAGCGCTCTTGAAGGATCTGAAGGCGCATGGGAAAATATAGCCTCGCCTTCAAAACATCCGTGGCCAAGGATCTTCGGGCGTTTCCCTCGAAAGATGTCCATCGCATCCTGAAGTGCTTTGAGTTGCTGTCACAAAATCCCCGCCCCCCCGGATGCGAAAAGCTCTCCGGCCAGGAGCGATATCGGCTGCGCCAGGGAGTCTATCGCACTGTCTATGAAATTCAGGATGATCTGTTGAAGGTCATCGTGGTGAAGGTCGGCCACCGGCGGGA
Organism: Syntrophaceae bacterium PtaB.Bin038; assembly: GCA_002067855.1. Taxonomy (GTDB): domain Bacteria; phylum Desulfobacterota; class Syntrophia; order Syntrophales; family UBA2192; genus UBA2192. The sequence goes on along the minus strand of MVQS01000080.1, from coordinate 1,781 downwards.
TGTTTACAGGACAGATCGGTAAATGAGCCACACATAGCGGACCCTGTGTCTTCGCACGGAGCCGTAAAACCCCGGTATCCGAAAGCCATCGTTCAGGATTTGATCCATGCCCAGGCGGGCGGCCCCGAACCGGATCCGGAGGGGCCTGGCCATGGCGGAAGTGTGGCAGAGTCAGCGCCTTCTGCCAAGTGTCGCGATTCGCCCCCTACCTTCCTACAGACGTGACAGCAGGTCTTGGAGAGACCGCTTCAATTGTGGCAGCTCCTTTTCAACAACCTGCCAGACAATCTCCGTGTCAATCCGGAAATAGTCATGTACGAGAATGTGGCGCATGCCGATCATTTTCTGCCAGGGCACCTCGGGCGCTTGTTTTCTGACGTCCTCCGGCAACAACCTTGCCGCTTCACCCAGAATCTGCAGATGCCGTGTAAACCAACTCTGAATAAGCTCGTCCTGCTCAAATTGTGAGCGACCGCGAGATACATAGCGCTCGATGTGCTCTATCGCTTCGAGCATGTCCTTGATTCGCTCTCGAGGATCTCTCACAGCGCCACCGCTTCCTTAAGAACGCGATCCCGGATACGGGGGTTCAGCCCCTTCTCGGTCACCACATCGACATCCCGCCCCAGGACCTCCTTCAGGTCCATCAATAGCCCCCCGAGATCCATCAGGCTTCGCCCGGACTCCAGATCTACGAGGAAATCGATATCGCTTTTCTCGTCAGCCTCGCCGCGCGCCACGGAACCGAACAAACGTATATTGCGGGCACCGTGCTGCACGGCAACCTTGATGATCTCTTCTCTACGCGTCTCGATCATATCGCGGAGATTCATGTCCGATACCCCATGATTGCCCCTCGCTGGGTCAGATTCACTATAGAGAATATTAACTTATAATACAAGGGGTTAATCGGCATCACGCCTTTCCCCCAGGCATAGGCCTTGAACTTCAGGGGGGCAAAAAGGGGACTGTCCCCTTTATTGTCCAGGATGACCGTCCCTTGCCTCTTGTTTTTCTTTTCTTCCTGACGCCGGATCCCGGAATTCCATTGCTCGAAACCAGGATCAGACAAGCGCGGGATACCAGATGTCGTAGGCGATGAAATCCTCTTCGATATCGAGGGGCTGGTGCATCGTTCCCTTCGGGATCCTCAGGAAGGTGCCCGCGACCAGCGGCACGTCGCCGATGCCATCGACCCACATCTTGGCCTTGCCCTGCAGCACGTAGATGATGTCATCCGAGTTCTCGTGCAGGTGCTTCTCCGCTTGTGCCCCGACCGGCAAGTGAACGAGGGCACTCGTCATGTCCACCTGGTCCGCTCGTTTGGATAGAAGATAAGATACTTCAACACGAGGTACCTGCGGATGCGGTTCCCACTTCCGTTCATCAGGCTGAATGAGCTTGTAGTTTTTCATGTTTCCCTCCTCAGGTCTTACGGTTTCCGTGCTCCAGGGGGTCAAATCATTAGCCTTGGCTGATTCGATATTTCGTTTTCTCAAACAGGGACTTGAGTTCCGGATCCGCCTCCTTCATCAGCAGAAACCGCTTCCGGCTGACGCTCACGGCGCTGTAATCGACGCCCAGCATCGCCCCGATCTCCGGCTGCTTCATCCTGCCGTGCCGGTAAAGCATCTCCATTAGGAGCCCGCGCGCAACGCCCCGGAATCCCTTTCGCAGAAGCGCCTCGCGCGCCGCGCCCGTCTCGATACAGACGGCCTCGATAATCCGTTCCGGATCCTGTCGCACAGCCGGAGGCCTTGCCGCCGGGATCTCCCGCGAAT
>MVQS01000079.1 GCA_002067855.1 Syntrophaceae bacterium PtaB.Bin038 | reverse complement strand
ACGAAAACGGTTTCTTTGTGCCGATATTTCAATGTGTTACACGTCAATCGTGATTGCTTAACCGGACACTACTGAAATGCCATATAGACGCGCGGGCAAGAAAAAACATTGTTGTCGACATGAGAATATGCTAGTGGAAAAATCATTTGAATCCTTTGCATCCAGTCTAACCATCCTAATAAACGTAGCACGGCCGCTGATCTTATTCGGCTGATTGCATCGTTTCGCATAATCGAATTGGGTAAGGGATGAAGGAGGGATTCGTCATGTCCAAGGTGATCACGCTATTTGTGGGCCTGATCCTGTCGATGGTTTTGGCATCGGGATCAGAGGCGATCATTTACAATTACACCTTTTCAGGGAATACCCCTTACGGGACGGCGTCGGCACGGATGGCGATCGACATCTCCGGTGATCGGCTGACGATGACCCTGGAAAACACGTCGCCGATGGCCGACGGAAACTATCCGGCCATCGCCTCGATGCGGTTGTGGAACGACCCGTCAATGTCCGCGCTCGTTGTACCCGATAGTTGGTCGCTTTACGCCGGACGGCTTGATGGCGGCAATTTGCTGCTCGGTTCGATTCTGCTGTCTCCGACGAGCGATTATTACGGTTGGACACGGGCGGCGGGCTACTTATTTTATACGGATTATATCGGGTACGGGATATTTAATCCCGCTGCTGCAGGGTCATTGCCCGGCGCCTACTTCTCTCAATTTGGGAATGTCTTCACGCCTGCCACCCTGCGCATGTTGTTCTCCGGCGATGTGGAGTCTTCGCTGATCCCCGAGCCCACCCTGACTTTTCTCTATGCGGGTTCGCTGGGAAGCGGTAGGATATCACTCTCGGGCAGCGGTTCCGTGGAAAGCGTTCCCGAACCTGCAACACTGTTGCTGCTGGGGGTCGGTCTGTTCGGTGTTGCGGCATGCAGAAGAAGACAATAAGTCAGTAATTCCGAACTTCAAGCGGGGCCTGAAGCCCCGCTTTTTTGTGGCCATCTGATCATTTGCGACAAAATATTCACGGATTGCTATCGAAACGCCACGGCAGTCCAGGCAGAACACGAGAGTTTGTAAATATTTTTTACAGCTTTTTTCATCCGCTGTATTTTATAACTACTTATAAAAAAATGCGAAAAAAATAATGGTTGCATATGTAACAAATGAGATGTCGGTATTGTTGACAACTTTGGTGCTGCCGGCTTCTGGGGAAATTGGCACGCAAGCAGGAAGAGGTCATTAATAGTTTTATAAATACAGATGGTTAAGTAATTACTGTTTTCCCTGCGTGCATGATTTCTATCGTGGCATGATATCTGCTTCACCTAGATCACAGAAATTATAACAAACGAAAGGGAGTGTTATCATGATGATGAGGAAGGCATCGGTAATCACAGTACTTCTCCTTGTCATGCTTGCGATTTTTCCTCTTCAGCGGGCGGATGCCATACAAGTGGGTGATACCGTAAGTCTCACATGGGCGCCTTGGAATACCGGTGCATCGGGAGGTGAATTCACGGTATCCGATTATGCGACTAAGACCCCGTTGTTCACAACGTTCTGCGTAGAGCCCAACGAGTATTTCTACATTGGGGAGAAATTGACCGTGCAGTCCGTCGGCACGTCGATTATGTACAACGGCGGCTCGACGCCGATAGCTTTGAACAGCCTCGTGGCGTATCTCTATCATGAGTTCGCTCACAACAGCTGGAATGTTGCAGGTATATTCAATTATGCGGATGCAGCCGCCAGAAGGGCGGATGATCTGCTCCTGCAACAGGCGATTTGGCAGCTGCAATATGGCGGCGCAAATGAAAGCAATAAATTTGTATATTACGCCATTTATCAATCGCAGAATGAAGGTTGGACCGGGACGGGCGACATCGGAGTCATTAGTCTGGCCGGTGCGAGCGGAAACAGGCAGGACCAGTTGGCCCTTGTCCCCGAACCCATGACACTCATCCTCCTTGGCACGGGGCTGATCGGGGTCGGCATTTTCCGCAAAAGAATGAAATAAAGGGTTATGCACATCGACCATTAGAGAGGCAGGGATTTTATGCCCTGCCTTTTTTTATCCAAGAGTCCTGCCGTGGAGAGGCAGAAAAAATAGGAGGCATAAAGTATAGAAAATATAATGACTTGACAGATATTGTATTTTGCGATACGAAATCATCGGTCATGGCGGATTCGGTCATAATGGGGTTCGTATCTGCCTGACAACGGGATGAGGGGGATAACCATCTTGAAGGAGGGGCCCCGGCTCGTGAGCGCATTCCGCATCGATTCAAACAAGGCGGCTGCAGTCGTTCGTCCTCGCATTGTCATTTTGTCGTTCATCACCCTTCTTTGCATCCTTCTGATACTGCCATCGATCTGCCCCGCAGCGCAGGTAACCCTCGCCTGGGATCCCAATCCCGAGCCCACAGTTTCGGGCTACAGGGTCTATTACGGCACAACAAGCTCTTATTACACCGCTGTCATCGATGTGGGCAATCAGACCGCCGTTACCATCACGGGGTTAGTGCCGGGAGTTACCTACTTTATCTCTGCCACCGCATATGCCAGCACAGGCGATGAGAGCAAATTTTCGGGTGAGATCGCCTACACGGCTTCAGGTGCAAGCCCTTCGTCCTCCGGATCGAGCGGCGGCGGCGGGTGTTTCATTGCCACGGCAGCCTATGGGAGCTGCCTGGCGCCTGAAGTGTCGGCCCTGCGTGAGTTCAGGGATCGAGTACTGCTGAAACACGAGCTAGGGAAATCCTTTATCGAGTGGTACTACAGGCTTTCGCCGCCGGCAGCAGCCTTCATTGCGGACCATGAATCGCTGAAAATAGCCGTGCGGTTGGGCCTGACGCCTGTTGTCTATGCCGTGAAGAATCCCTTATCCATACTTCTCATGGTATTTATACCTTTGTTCGTATTTGTGCTGCGCAAAAAAACACGCAGGAAACGATAGGCGGCTATCCTGCGCCTGCGTCTCGGTCAGCGACCGATCCGCGGGCCCGCAGTTCGGACGCCGCTAGGAGGGCATTGGGAAGGCAAGGTACTTTCGATGTCCTTTTTTTGTGACCGAATTTTGGGCTTGGACGTCCAGGAAGCGCCGCGGCAGCAAATGGGATTGCAAGGATCATCAATCATGGATCCACGGCTCCGGGCGGAAACAAAGGCTGCCGCCTGCATTAGCTGCTGCTGACATGCTCCCACCTTTCACGCGATGATATCCCGCCGGTTGCGAAGCGGCGAAGCCAGCGTACAATGGGGATGCCGGTCCTGTAAGGGGTGTTTCCAGCGAGCCAGGCCTCGTGGCTGCCAGACAATCCTTCGTGCTCCTTCATACCCGGAAAAATGGGTAAAGAAAAAGACGTGAAACGGTACGAATCATGAATGCAGCACAGAAGACAGTCCAATAAGGGGAGCCAAACGAGGCACATGCGGATACTGGTCACGGGCGCAGCAGGGTTTATCGGGTTTCATCTGGCCAGAAGGCTGCTGGGGGACGGGCATGAAGTGGTCGGGATGGACAACCTCAATTCCTACTACGATGTTCAGCTCAAGAAAGACCGCCTGGCGCTCCTGACGCCGCATCCCCGATTCCGCTTCCATCTGCTCGATCTTGCCGACCGGCCGGGGATGGAAGACCTGTTCATGACCGAGCGGCCGGAAATCGTCGTGCACCTTGCGGCACAGGCCGGCGTGCGCTATTCCCTGGAAAACCCCCATGCCTATGTGGAAAGCAACCTCGCGGGCTTCATGAACATACTGGAAGGTTGCCGGCACAACCCGGTCAGGCACCTGGTCTTTGCGTCGTCGAGTTCCGTCTACGGGGCGAACACCCTGATGCCTTTTTCCGTGCATCACAACGTCGATCACCCGATCAGCCTCTATGCGGCCACCAAGAAGGCCAACGAGCTGATGGCCCATACCTATTCGGCCCTGTACAAATTGCCCTGCACGGGCCTTCGCTTCTTCACGGTGTACGGGCCCTGGGGGCGTCCCGACATGGCCCTCTTTTTGTTCACCCGGGCCATCCTGGAGGGCAGGCCGATCGACGTCTACAACCAGGGCCGCATGAGAAGGGACTTCACCTACATCGACGACATCATCGAGGGGGTCGTGCGGGTGATGGGAAAGATCCCCTCGGGCAACCCCGCCTGGAGCGGGATGAAACCCGATCCGGCGACGAGCTTCGCCCCCTACCGGGTTTTCAATATCGGAAACAACCGGCCCGTGGAGTTGATGGATTTCATCGCCGCTCTGGAGAAGCATTTGGGGAAAAAAGCGGAAATGAGATTGCTCCCCATGCAGCCGGGGGACGTCCCGGAGACCTGTGCCGATGTGGATGACCTGATGGCGGAAGTGGGGTTCAGGCCGGGCACGTCCATCGAGGAAGGCATCGGCAGGTTTGTGGGATGGTACGGGGAATATTACGGGAAGAGAGGGAAGTGAAGGAAATGGAAGAAGTACGCTTGGAGGGGAACAGAGTTTTGAGTGTTGAGTTTTGAATGAAGGTTTGCTTCGCTTCGCTCGCAAAGACGGAGAAGAAAAGCTTCGCGCGGGCTCCTAATTACGAGTTTTCAGTGTTGAAACGGGGGGAGAGATCAATTCTATGCGGATACTGGTGACAGGCGGGGCAGGGTACATCGGCGGCCATGCGGTGAAGGCATTGGGCAAAGCCGGGCACGAGATCTGCGTGTTCGACAACCTGTCCACCGGGCACGAGTGGGCCGTCCTGTCGGGAAAGCTGGTGAAGGGAGACCTGGAAGACCGTGCCGCGATCGAAAAGGTCCTCGAGGAGTTCAAGCCCGATGCGGTCATGCACTTCGCGGCCTTCATCCAGGTGGAGGAGTCCGTGCGGGAGCCGCTGAAGTATTACCGGAACAACGTGGCCAACACGCTGAACCTGCTGGAGGCCATGCGGGAACGCGGCGTGGGGAACTTCATCTACTCCTCCACGGCCGCCGTCTACGGGATCCCGGAGCACATCCCGGTGCGGGAGACGGCGCCCCTGTTGCCCATCAACCCCTACGGCATGACGAAGGTCATGATCGAGCGGGTGCTTGCCGATCTGGCCGCGGCGACGGATTTCCGATATGTGGCTCTGCGGTATTTCAATGTCGCAGGGGCAGATTCGGGAGGCCAGCTGGGGCAAGCCTACAAAGAGGCTACGCACCTGATCACACGCGCCCTGAAGACCGCCCACGGGGAGTTCCCGAAATTGTTCATCTACGGGACGGATTACCCGACGCCGGACGGGACCTGCATCCGCGACTACATCCACGTCGACGACCTGGCCGATGCCCACGTGAAGGCGCTGGACCACCTCGTCGGCACGGGGCGAAGCGAGGTCATGAATTGCGGCTACGGGTCCGGCTACTCGGTCAAAGAGGTTGTCGAGACGGCAAAAAGGGTGACGGGGATCGATTTCCCCGTCGAGGAGACAGGCAGGCGCGCAGGCGACCCGCCGGCGCTGGTGGCTGACAGCTCCAAGCTGATGCAGACGACGGGGTGGAAACCTAAGTACAACGATCTGGAGTACATCATCAAGACGGCATGGGAGTGGGAGAAAAAGGTTCGGGGAACCCGTAGATAGTCATCGTTACGTCGCGAGTGAACAGGAACGGGCCTCTGCAGATCCTCGCAAGGCCGCACGGCTGCGGGCGGGAAAGGGCGAGGTGAAGGGCGATTGCATTCGCAGAGGCGTAATGCAAGTAATTCTGAATTCTGATAATGCGAAATCGGAATCCGGACAGGGAGTGTGTTCGATGAAGACCATGACGGGAGAAATATAGGCACGGGGCCAGTTGACCATCCCGAAGCCGTCACGTTTCTCGCCATCGGGGACTCCGTGATCATCTCCCCCAAGCGGTCGGGTCTTGAAGAGGCGCGGCGGCGGATCCGCAGGATCATGAAAGAGGCGGACCTCACGGAATCAGCGCTCTTGGAAGATTTCCGGAAAGAAAGGGACGCGCTGTGCGTTGAGCCGAAGCCCCGAGTGCGGCGGGGCGATCTCGCAGTCTGCATGAGATTGCCGTGCACTTTGTGGTGCTCCTGGAGAACTGAATGGAGGGTCATCGCGAGCCCCCGTAACCGGCCGGGGTTCGGGGCCTCGTGATGCTTGGATTCGGCTTCATCGGGGGCATGGATGATTCCTTTAAAGAAAAAACCGCCGCGGTCGATAGTATGAGCGGATAGAACCCTGAAAAAGGCAACCCACACCGAAAGGGTGGGGCGCAAAGCCGCTGGCCTAAGTCCTTGATACAGCGAGGGATAGGGCGGCAGGGCTGCCGGGGCGAAGCAGCACGTCCCATGCTCGCCCGCCAGGGCGAATCTGCATGCGGAGGTGATGCCATGTCGCAGGCTCATCCTTTCCCCCTTCACTCCCGGAAAAGCTCATATTACCTTATCGTGCTCTCGAGCCTTCTGCTTGTGCTCGTCGCCATGCTGAGCCTCCTGACGACTGCCCACGCGGCACAGGTTACCGTCGCCTGGGACGCAAGCACGGATCCCGCCGTCACGGGATACCGCGTCCACTACGGGACGGCGCCGGGGAACTACACGACGCACATCGATGTGGGAAACGCGACCAGCTGCGTCATTTCCGGCTTGCTGGAAGGGATCACCTACTATTTTGCGGCAACGGCCTACGACGGCGACGGCCATGAAAGCGATTACTCCGCAGCGGTCAACTACGCGGTTTCCCGGGCCCCTGCACCCGGCCCTTCCCCATCCGGCGGCGGGGGGGCGGGCGGGGGAGGCGGGGGCTGCTTCATCGCCACGGCCGCCTTCGGAAGCTACCACGCCCCCGAGGTCGTCCTCCTGCAGAAGTTCAGGGACCGCATCCTCCTGGCTGGCGAACCGGGGCGGCTGTTTGTCGAGTTCTATTACAGGGTATCTCCCCCGATTGCCGACTTCATCAGGAAGGACGAATCACTGCGACGCGCCGCGAGAGCGTCCCTGAAGCCCCTGATCTTCGGCATCCAGCACCGGCTGGCACTGTACGTGGGCGTGCTCGCGCTGCTGATGGGCCTGACGTTCGTGCTGTACGTTCAGCAGGTGCGGATCGTGCGCGAGGTCAGAGGAATCCATTGAAGAACCTGAGAAAATGGGGGGGGAATATTATAAAGACGCATATTCCATCTGTAACCTCTCATGAGATCCCGCATTGTCGCCTGCCTGGACGTCCGCCAGGTCGCCTGCCGGGTTCATACCCGACTTGATTGCTGCCCTTGACGACACGTGAAATGCGTGATACACGAAAAATACGTGTAATGATTGTGTGAGGGGTTCAGCACATGGCCAAGCAGAACATCACCCTGAGCCTTGACAAGGATCTGATCCGGCGGGCGCGGCAGCTCTCAGTCCGCAAGTCCATGTCCGTCAGCAAGCTCCTGGGCATGGAACTCGAGAAGCTGGTGCAGGATCGAGAACAATACGATATGGCAAAGCGGCGGGCTCTCGCAACCCTCAAGAAGGGTTACCATCTGGGGGGCAAGAAACCCACCGCGAGGGATGATTTGCATGACAGAACGGGTCTTCGTTGACACGAACGTGCTGATCTACGCACACGACCTGGATGCCGGATTGAAGCATGATCGGGCGGTATCGATTTTGTCCGATCTGTGGGAGAAGGAAAGCGGCATTATCAGCGTGCAGGTGCTCCAGGAATTCTACGTCAATGTCACGCGGAAAATCTCCACTCCAATGACGCCGGCCTCGGCACGCGGCGTCATAAAAAACTACCTTGCCTGGCAGGTGGCCCCAAACGATGCCTCAACGGTTCTGCTTGCGTCTGAAATCGGTGAGAGAAACCAGCTTTCCTTCTGGGATGCCCTCATCATTGCGTCGGCGTCATTTGCCGGTGCCGACAGGATCCTGTCCGAAGACCTGAACCATGGCCAGGTCGTTGAAGGAATAGAAATCGAAAATCCTTTCCTGTGACGATATCGACGCCGGACGGGAAGGCAAAAGCGTCGGTCTACCGTCACCCGGATCGGATTTCCCTACACTTTTTGTTGCCCGCAACGACCGCCTGTTTCGTAAGTATCTGCTATGAAGGGAGAAAATCTGATTCGGCTGCCGACCATGTTTCGTATGCTTTTTGCATGAAGACCCGGTGTCATGGGTTGGAACGGAAGAAGGAAAAGAAGAGCGCTCGTCCTCGATGACGACCCGAGCGTGCTCCAGGTCCTCGGCGGCTACATGAACGCCTTCAATTTCGACGTGGAGACGACGGACAACCCGCGCACGGCCATCGAACTGTGCAAAACGAAGCGCTTCGACATCATCCTGTCCGATCTCATGATGCCCGAGATGAACGGGCTGGAGTTCCTGCAGGAGGTGCGGCACGCCGACCCGGACGCGGCCTTCATCATGATCACGGGCTACCCCTCCATCGACTCGGCCGTGGAGGCCATCCGGCGCGGTGCCCAGGATTATATCTCCAAGCCCTTCAAGATCGAGGAGATCAAGCACAAGATCGACAAGGCGATCCTCGAGAAGAGCCTCAAGATGAGGCTGCGTCACCTCCAGGGCATCACCTGGGCCCTGATCATCTCCATCCCCCTCTGGCTGATCCTCGGGATCGTCTTTGCAAGGTCCTTGAAATAAGGCCTGTTGGGTCTATCCCGTCAAGAAGAAGCAAGGGGCCCGTCCGCTGCTCTATTGCTTGCTTCTTGCGAGAAACGCCGTCATCTCCTCGAGTCCCATGCAGTTGACGATGTCCCTCGCCTCGAGCCAGCCTTTCCGTGCGATGTTCAGCCCGTACTTCATGTCCGCCAACCCGTCCGTGTGATGCGCGTCGGGGTTGACGGCGATCCGCACGCCCTGGCGCTTTGCGTACTTGCAGTGCCGCCAGTCCAGATCCAGGCGGTGGGGGTTGGCGTTGAGTTCGATCACCTTGCCGTGCTCCGCCGCGGCGTCGATGACGCGCTCGAGGTCCAGCGCGTAGGGCTCGCGCGCAAGCAGGAGGCGCCCCGTGGGGTGGGCGAGGATCGTGGTGCGGCGGTTCGCCAGGGCCCGGATGATGCGCTCCGTCATCTCGTCCTCGTTCATCCCGAAATGGGAATGAACGGCGGCGATCACGAAATCGAAGGACGCAAGCGTCGCATCGTCGTAGTCGAGCCTTCCGTCGGGCAGGATGTCGGCCTCGATGCCCTTGAAGATGCGGAAGGCGGGGTCCTTGCGGTTCAACGCGTCGATGGCCCGGTGCTGCGTTCGCACGTCCTCGGGGGTCAGGCCGCCGGCGTAGAACGCAGACTCGCTGTGATCGGTGATGCCGATGTATTCCAGGCCCATCTTCTTCGCGGCCTCCACGACCGCCTCGAGCGTGCTGGAGCCGTCGCTTGCCGTCGTGTGGATGTGGAAGATCCCGCGGATGTCCTTCATCTGCACGAGCGCCGGCATCACCCCCGTCTCGGCGGCCTCGATCTCGCCCGTGTTCTCGCGCAGCTCGGGCGGCACCCAGGCAAGCCCCAGGGCCGCGAAGACGTCCTCTTCGCTTCCGCAGGGCAGAAGCGCCTCGTCCCGGAACAGGCCGTACTCGTTCATCTTGATGCCCAGCTGCTTGGCGCGGCCCCGCATGGCCACGTTGTGCTCCTTGCTGCCCGTGAAGTGGTGAAGGGCGAAAGGGTACTCCCGCGGGGTGACGATCCGCAGATCGGCGTTGATCCCGGCCTTGAGGAATACGCTCACCTTCGTGGAGCCCCGGGCGATGACGCTCTCCGCGTCGGGAAGGGACGCGAACCACTGCGAGAGGGCCTCCGGATCGTCAGAGGCGGCGACCAGGTCGATGTCCTTGACGGTCTCGTTGCCGCGCCTCAGGGAGCCTGCGAGGCTTGCCGCGACGACTCCTGCGCGGCCCCGGAGCTTTGCCAGCAGGGGTTCCGCGGCCTCGAGGGCCTCGCTGCAGAGGCGGCGCTCCCGGTAGCGCTTCAGGTGTTCGATTCCCGTCAGGATCTTCTGCTGGGTTCGGGTCCCGAAACCGGGCAGCTCGACGAGGCGGTTCTCCAGGCAGGCGTATTCCAGCTCGCCCAGGGTCGAGATGTCGAGCTTTTCGTGCAGGGTGCGGATCTTCCTGGGTCCCAGGCCGGGGATGCGCAGCATCTCCAGGTGGCCCGGCGGGACAGAGGCCCTGAGCGTCTCGTAGTACTCGAGGCGGCCGGTGGTGACCAGCTCGGTGATCTTCCTGTTGAGGGCGTCGCCGATGCCCTTTACGGATTTGAGATCCCCGCGCCTCACCAGCTCTTCGAGGTCCTCGTCGAGGGTCTCCAGGCGCCTTGCCGCGTTGGTGTAGGCAAGGGACTTGAAGGGCGACTCGCCCTTGAGCTCGAGGAGCACGCCGATCTCTTCGAGGATGCGGATGACGTCTTTGGGGGTGATCGAACCGGTCATGGGGGTATTGTGCCCAGCTCCACTCCCATCTCGGAAGCGAGCTTCACGAGGGTTTCGCGGGGAAGGCTGTCCCGGAGGTCCTCGATGTCGGTTTGCATCACCTCGCAGAAGGCGTGCACGAAGGACTCGTACATCAGGATGAGGTTGTTGACGCCGCAGTCCTCGAGGCCTGCCTTGAGGCCCTCCTCGATGCTCATCACGATGAAGTCGTCATCGGCGAGACCGAGGGAGGACTTGCGGATCTGCTCGAGGTACTTCTCGGGCGGGATCGATTCGTTGGCAAGCATCCAGTTGAGCTGCAGGCAGATCAGGTAGCAGTACTCGGCCCGGTCGCAGACCTCTTTTTCGCTCAGCATCCGTGCACCCCCTCACATCTCGCCGTAGAGGCGGTCGCCCTTGCGGGTCCGGTCGTAGCAGTAGGCGTCCATGCCGGGGACGACGACCCTCACGGCGGGGACGCCCGTTTCGGGCCTCGTCAGATCCACGGCGATGACCCTGTCAAGGCCGCGCTGCTGCAGCCTGGCAACGCAGGCCTTCAGGTCCTCGGTGATGTCGCTGCTGTATCCGATCTCCATCTCCGAGAGCCGCTTCACGCTGCGGACGGAAAAGCGCGGGTCGTCGATCGCCTCGTCGTGGGTCAGGTACAGGGGGCTTGTGTCCCGCAGCGCGTCGGGCCCGTTCTTGACGAGGTGCAGGGCCCTTGTCGTCGCCATCTCCATGAGCGCCCGGCCCATGGCGACCCTGGGGTCCGTGTGGGCGCCGAACCCCTCGACGGGAAGCGTGTCTCCGCGGCGCAGGTCCTTCGAGAAGGCCGCCACAACGGGGATCCCGACGTCGGAGGTGATGTCCCGGGCGATGATTTCGATCCCCGCCGCCTCGAACCTGCGGACGATGTCGATCAGGAAGCGGTTCTCGGGCGTATCCTCGATCAGAACCGGCTCGCCGTAATCGCGGTTGTACTTGGCGATGCTCCAGGCGTCGCGTTCTACGATCTCCGTCAGGGCGTGGAAGACGGCCTCCTCGAGGGTGTTTCCCGAGGCGAGGCCGTTGGTGTGGGAGCCGTAGAGGAGCCCCTCGTCGCGGTGGAAGGGATGGTAGACCTCCTTCGCGGGCACGAGGATTTCCTCGCAGCGGGCGATGTCGTAGCCCGCCACCCAGTGCAGCTCGGCGTCCGGTGTGTAATCGCTGAACTGGGAGAGGATGAGCGTCGCGGGGTCGAGGGTGTTGCGCGCCGCGCGAAGGGCGTTGTAGCTGCCGACGATGAGCCGGTCGGCCCACTCCTCGCGAAACTCCGAGGAGAAGCGCTCGATCGACTCGAGCGTGAGGGAGACCTGGGCCTGGATGGCCGAGACCCCCTTGCCGGTGTGGAAGGTCCTGGAATCGTCGGGCCTCGTGCGCCAGCAGGTGAACACGGGGATGCCGAGACGGTCCAGGGAGGTCGCATCGCGGAAGTCCTGCATCCCGAGCAGATCCCGCATGCCCTCGACGAAGCGCAGGGTGTCGCCCGGCGGCTTGGACCGGTGCGTCTCATGGATGTAAACCTTCGGGCAGCTCTTGAACGTGATCGGAGCCATCACCCCTCCTGCCTTCTGAAACTGCCGTAATGAACGACATTTCGGAGGTGAAAGTCAATAGAAAACAGGGGCCGGGGTAAGGAGTTTTGAGTTATGAGTTATGAATGATGAGTTGAGGGAATGGGCCGCCGCCTTTTCATGGGTCATTGCGAGTCAGCGACGGAGCAATCCGAGGTATAAAATGGAGATTGCGTCATGCCGCTCGCTATAACGAGCAAGAATATTCCTGAATGACGATTGAAAAAGCTGTAGCATTGCTTCCCGAATTCAAAACTCAACACTCATAATTCAGAACTATAAAAAGACTGTTCGTGGAAGGGGATAAGCCACTCCCGTGAAGGGAGAGGACACCAAGGAAAGGAGGCTGAACAGGGACTACAGATTCTTGGCGGCCCAGAGGGCGGCCTGGAGGCGGTTGGGGACGTTGATCTTCTTGAAGATGTTGTAGATGTGCGTCTTCACG
>MVQS01000078.1 GCA_002067855.1 Syntrophaceae bacterium PtaB.Bin038 | reverse complement strand
GTAGGTCATCTCGAGGACGATGACCTCGGCCATGAAGAGCCAGTAGAAATACTCCTGGCGGAGCTCGTGGACGAGCTCGCCGGATCCTGCGACCGCCGTTGCCGCATCACGCTTTGACATTGTGCGAGACCTCCTTCTGCCAGCATCTCCTGGCGCCGTCGCGGAATACGCCTGCGCTGTTTTTTCGCTCGCACGGCCTCGAGCAGGCATCGCATAGCTCGCCCTTGATGACGGGCGGCTTGCGCCGGTTGTCGACGGCCTGCCACCATGTGAACCGGACCCGGCCGGATGGGTCGATTTCAGCGCCCAAACCGAAGAATCCGTTTCGCCGCATCTCGCCGCCAATTTCCTTGAGGCCGGCCAGCAGCGCGGGCGGGATCTTTCGCCGGTAGTCATCCCAGTTGGCTTCCGGGTTTTTGCCGTATTGCGCCAGATGCTGCGCCAGGAGTCTCCGGTCCTCCGTGTCCGGGAGGATCCTGGCGATGATTTCGTCAGGCCTTTCCTCAGGCTTCACCGTCGGCGGCAGGCGCAGCAGTTTTTCGCCTGAAGTACTCGGCATTGATCCTGTCGGCTTCGTCCTCCCACGCAGGTCGCGGCTGAGGCTTTCCGTGCCGAGCGAAGTGCTGATGTGCTCCATTGCCATTTCCTCCCGTAAACGACGGCGTCCGTACAGCCCTGTCCTGTGCCTTGACTATCCAGTTAGTGAGAAACCTACTCCAATTCGATTTCTTCAGCTTTGGGTTGGATAAGACCCACGCCTCCGCTTTGGTGATCTCCTGCTCGACAGAGACCCCAGGGGCGATTGATATCCACTTGGCTTTGAGGTCGTCAGGGATGTTGACGAAATGGGAGCCGTCGAATTCGATCTTGGGTTTTTTGTTCCGATGTAACGTTTCTGGAAATTTTTCTTTTTGTAATTTTTCTTTTTCTGTTTCTGTTTCTGTTTCTGGTGCCGTTACATCCAACGTTTCACGTAACGTTTCATGAAACGTTTCATGTTTGTTGATTTTCTTGCCTCTGAAACGTTGCACTCGCGAATTAACGTCGTCGGACCTGAACTGTCTCTTCGACCAATTGATGAACTGGATCGATGAGTTATCTTCGAATAGGATATTGAGTGCTTTCAGGTCGGCGATGGCTTTGGCGATGTCTTTCTCGGGCATCCGCAGCCGCCAGGCGACGTCCCCGAGCGACATGTCGATGGTTCCTTCCTGCTCCCGTTCTCGCGACAGGAGAAGCAGATAAGTGAAGATCCGGTAGGTCCGGTCGCTCATTCGGGCTATTTTTTCATCGTCGAGGATGTCGACGTAGAGCCTCAACCACTTCATTTCGTTCCCTCGTGACGAGGCGCGAACCATCGCAGCAGCGTTGCGACGGCCTCGCCGTTTCTGACCTGCCGGGGCGTGAAGCGAAGAAGCGACCAGCCCATAAGGGTCAGCTCGTTGTACTTTGCCATGTCATTCATGAAGCCGGAGCCGCGGACGTGCCGGCCGCCGATCCATGCGCCGCCCTCAATCTCGACGGCGAGCTTGTGGTCCGGCCAGGCATAGTCGATGCGCCAGCGGCGAGGGGGAGCAAAGCGAAACTCCTTGACCGGCAGGGGGATCTTCATTGCCCCGAAAATGGCCTCGTTCATTTCACACGCCTTATTTTGAGCATCTTCTCCGCCTCCTCGTCCGCCTGCCCTGCGATGGCGCAGAGGGACCAGACGACGAACGATGCCAGCGTCCACGCCAATGTCAGGGTCCAGGGGTTGATGAAGTCGGTCATGGTGTCCTCCCGCACTTCGCGCACTTGCTCAACCGCTGCCACTCGTCCGAGGCCATTGTGCATCGCTGGTAGTGGTGGACGATGACGCGTTTTGCCAGCCCCGCCTTTTTCTTCCTCGCCCGGCACTCCGCCTCTGTCAGCAGGCACCTGTAGGCCTCGCTGCGGACCATGGGGGTGTTGGCCAAAAACGCGGCCACTTGTTCGTCGGGAGTGTTGGGCCTGCACTTCAGCCGTTGGTGAAAGGGTCCGTCCTCGGGCCGGCGGGGGATGTTCATGGGCTCACCTCCACGAGATCCAGCAAGAGCCCCACTTCCCGCTCGATCCGGCGCTCGGCTATTTCGATGTACTTGGGGTTCAGTTCGATTCCGATGTAATTCCGGTTGAGCTTTCGGGCGACGACGGCCGTGGTGCCGGAGCCCATGAAGGGGTCGAGGATGGTTTGCGCGTCCAGAATTTCGATATATTTTTTCAGTAACGGGATCGGCTTTTGTGCAGGATGTTGGCGGTTTATTTCAAGATTCGACTTATAGACCTTGCTGTGCTCTGATTCCTGTTTCTGTACCCATCCTGGCTTGCGTGACCAAATCAGCGAAATATACTCAATGTCAGACTTCCATGTGTTCGCTGTGAAAGGAACGGCATTATTTTTATGCCAAACATGGAGGTCATATTTTAACCCCCGCTGATTCGCCGCCGTCGCATAGTAGAAGATGAGATCCCGACTATGGAAGGCAACCATGCAATCGGAAGCAGCGGCAAGGAAATCAATGTAGGCGGCAAAGTCAAAACTACTTATGTCCTCAAGCCTTCTCTCTGCGTAGAATCGGGCTTTTCTCGCAAATCCCCCACCGTCGATATGCTGATGGATATACGGCGGGTCCGTCAGCACAAGGTCCGCCTTCGGCAAGTGGGGGAGGATGTCACGACAGTCGCCGTGGTAGATTTCGATTCCCGGTTCTGAGTAGTAGGGCTTAATCATTCCTTCCCTCGTAGATCATGGGAGCCACCGTTATTCGATAGCGGGGAACATAGCTTCCTTGAAGGACACGGCTCCACCCGTGACTTCCTCGCTTACGAACATGGCCTTTTTCCTGCTCGGGAAGCGCGTACCATTGAACCAGCCGTAGATGGTAGTCCAGTGAACCTTACACGCCTTAGCTAACTGCTCATTCGTGAGCCCTTGCTTTTTCTGCCATTTGTGAAGTTTCATCGGGAGTATGGTAGCAAATTCTGCTAAAGATGCAAGCGAAATATGACTATTGGCGATAAGTTACTGAATTTGCGAAAGAAAGCCGGTATCGAGAGCCAGGCCGAGGAAACGGCTGCACCGTGATCCCGTTCCCGAAGGAGGGCAGCAGGATACCTCTAAAGAAAGAGGCGCGCGCGCTGCAAAAGTTGAACCAAGCGGGGAGGGATAACCCGCACTAATAAATGGGGTCTATCGGGGCCGTGTGCAATGCACGGCCCCTTTTTTAACTATGCGTAATCATTATCTGATAAAGAATTATCAAAAAAAGCTTGCAATCCTAGCAAAAATCGCTAAACTGGTAGCAGATTTTGACGATGCTATTGTCAGGGGTTGATAATGAAAGAAACCAGAACGTGCAAAACATGCGGTCAGGAATTTGAGGCGTATCCTTCAGCGAAGAAGCAAACATGTTCCGTTGCCTGCCGGAATACTTTGGCGGGGAAGAAGAAACGCGCAGCGGCCCGTGAAAACAGAATTTGTGCCGTTTGCGGAAAGATATTTGAAATCGTACAGTCACGCCCCGATAAGTGCTGTTCTCGGGAATGCGGAGACATCAAGCGCCGTCAGACTTGCGCTGCACGACCCCCTAAGCCGCCGAAAGAGCCGAAGATAAAACACTGCATCACTTGCGGGGCGGAAATCATAGGTCAGGGAGCAGCGAAGTGGTGTGCATCGTGCCGCAAGAACGGGAGAAGGGAAACGGCGCGGAAATATTATCACACCCAGCAATATAAAGAAGCCCATCGCCGCCTTGCCGTTGAATGGCAACGCAGAAATCCAGCAAAGCAATACGCGTCGCGCATGGCCCGGAAGCATCCCGAGCTTCTTATTATTATTTATGAATGCGCTTGTGACACGAACGGAAACGGGAAGCACCACCACCACTTTGATTATTCTCGCCCTTACGAAGTGCTCAAACTTTGTGCTGACTGCCATTCAGCAGAGCACGCCCGGCTTCGTCGTCTCGCGGCCCAGGCCGCTTCGAATACCCACCTTTCTGACGTTCCCGTGAGCAACGACGGGGCCAGCCTCACCCGCACTTCACAGCAAGGCAATGGTGACAATGCCCCCGACACGGTTCTGTCGGATGCACAGGTGGAGCCGATCCGAGAGGCGGCACAGACTGCCTCTGAGCAGCCGTCCCTGCTAGCAGAGATGCGGTGACGCAGGGATCGTAGCTCGTCGGATCGGGCCGAAAGCAGTAGCGGACGGAGTAGGCAATTAACCCTGCCCCACCCTCGGGGCAATGCGGGGCGGCGCACAACCTCCGACCGAGCCGCCCTCCGGTCGGGGAAAGGAGTGGGGAAATGGCGAAACCTACAAATCATGAGTTTGCGAGGACGGACAGGGTGTTCAAGATGGCCTGCGAATTGGCGAACATCGAACCAACTGTCCGTCAGGCGTCGAAATTCCGCAACCGGAAGGGCACGGCAATCAAATATCAGGGCCGTGCTGCAAAGGCCGTCACGCTGAAAGAGGACTAGCCATGCACCACGTCAAGGACTGCATAGTCAGATTGGATCGTGAAACGAAAATGAAGTGGGGCAAGTTCGACCTCATCCAGAGCATCATCGAGGAAGTGGAAAGCATCAATGGGGGATTCTGAATGAGCCTCCGGCTGTATGTGCTCGCGGCCCTCTGCGGGGCCGTCGCCGCACCGCTCCTCGTGATCTTCATCTGGGCCCTGTGCGTCGTGCTCGCGGCCCTGGCGGGGGTGCTGTGATGTCGTGGTACGCCATCGACTACGAGCACGACAGGGAGTGGGAGCGCTCCATCGCCTGGGCCGACGCCTGCGAGGAGGGCTGCCCGTACCGGGAGCGCGGGGAATGCGACGGGCGCTGGCCCGGGACGCCCGATTGCCAGCTGTACCGGGATGCAAGAGACATCTACATGGAGGAATGAGCATGGAAGAGATCGCAACCTACAGCGTTCCGCCGCAGCCGCCGGACGCCCGGCCCCTGACGGCCGCCGAGATCCGAGCCCAGGTCAACCTCATTCAGGAGGTCATGAAGGCCGTCATGAAGGACGGCCACCACTACGGCCAGATCCCCGGCGCGGGGAACAAGCCCGTCCTCTTCAAGGCCGGCGCGGAGAAGCTCCTCTTCACGTTCCGCCTCTCCGCCGACCCGGAGATCGAAGACCTCTCGACGGGCGACGGGATCCGCTACCGGGTCCGCTGCAAGGTCTACGACCGCACGGGGGCCTACCTGGGGGCGGGCGTGGGCGAGTGCTCCTCCGACGAGGAGAAGTACCGCTGGCGCGCCGCCGTCTGCAAGGAGGAGTACGACGAGACGCCGGAGGACCGCCGCCGGATGAAGTACGCGAAGCGCCGCGACGGCGGCACCTACCGGATCGCACAGGTGCGGACGACCCCGGCGGACCTGGCCAACACCATCCTCAAGATGGCGAAGAAGCGGGCCCAGATCGACGCGGCCCTGACCGTCACGGCGGCCTCGGACATCTTCGCCCAGGACCTAGAGGACCTGCCCGAGGAGCTCCGCGAGGCCGTGGCGGAGAACGCGGCCAACAAGGAGAACGGCAAGGCGGCCCCGGAGCCCCCGAAGCCGAAGGCGGCCCCGGCCGCCGGGCAGCCGCCCTCGGAGAACCAGCTCAAGGCCATTTTCGCCATGTGCCGCAAGCTCGGCGTCACGGACGACTTCGAGGTCCACCGCAAGGCGAGCCGCCTCGCGGGCGTGCCCGAGCCGGAAGTCCTGCCGTCGCTGAAATCCCTCACCTACGCCCAGGCGAGCGCCGTCATCAAGGCGCTCCAGGAGGAGCTCGAGGGATGAACGGTCTCGTCTTCGACGCCGAGCGCCATGCCTACCTCCTCGACGGCCGGGTGGTCCCCTCGGTCACGCAGATCCTCGCGGCCGAGGGGATCATCGACGGCCAATGGTACACGGAGGAAGGCCGCCGGCGCGGCGATCACGTCCACCTTGCCCTGCGCTACCACGACGAGGGCAGGCTGGACGAGGCCTCCGTCGCGGACGAGGTCCGGCCCTACCTCGAGGCATGGCAACGGTTCATATCGGAGACGGGCTTCATCTGCCTGCAGATCGAGCAGCCCTTCGCAGACAGGAATCTGGGCTTCGCCGGAACGCCGGACCGAGTCGGCTGGATGGACGGAGACAAGACCCTGTCCATCATCGACATCAAGACGGGCGCCCCGGAGCCCTGGCACGCCCTCCAGACGGCGGCCTACGCCGTCGGCCTGGGGAAGCGGACGGCCAGGCGATGGAGCGTCTACCTGAAGGCCAACGGCTCCTACCGGCTCGTTCAACACCGGGCCAGCGACGACATCAATGCATGGCTCGGGCTCGTGTCCGTCCACAACTGGAAACTGAAATACATGGGGAGAAAATCATGATTGAGATCGCATTGACACAGGAAGCGAAGGACGTCGCGGCGCTGGCCATGACGGTCCCGGAACGGGCGCGGGCCATCGAGATCCGCGACAACGAAAGCTACATGCGGGCCGGGGAGATGCTGACCGCGGTCAAGGGCCTGCTGAAGGAGATCGACGCGGCGTTCGACCCGATCTGCAAGCGGGCCCACGATGCCCACAAGGAGGCCCTGAACCAGAAGAAGCGGGCCGCCGAGCCCCTGCTCGAGGCCGAGCGCATCCTCAAGAAGGGAATCGCAGACTACCAGGCCGAGCTCGAACGCAGGCGAATGGAGGAAGAGGCCCGGCTCCGGGAGGAGGCCCGGAAGCGGGAGGAGGAGGCCCGGCTCGCCGCCGCCATCGCCGCCGAGAAGGAAGGCGAGAAGGAGCTCGCCGAGGAGATCCTCAACGAGCCCGTCATCCCCGCTGTCGTGGTCTCCGCGCCGCCGCCCCCGAAGCTCGCCGGCGTGAGCTCACGGAAGGTCTGGAAGTTCAGGATCACGGATGCCGCCCTGGTCCCCCGGCAGTACATGATCCCCGATACGGCCGCCATCGGCCGGGTCGTTGCGGCCCTGGGCCGCCGCGCGTCCATCCCCGGAGTGGAAGTCTACGAGGAAACGGTCATCGCGGCAAGGAGGGCATAAGATGCAGACACCAGAAGATGGATGGGTTGGAAAGAGCACCGACGAACTCCTGTTTGACGCCAGGAGTCAAACGCACGTTATGCAAGAGGGTCCGGCATGAGCTTGATGCAACACTACGATAAAGTAATAACAAGAATGCAACTCGATATCTGCCGTTTGATCGAGGAAAAAGCCGAGATAGAAGCTTGCATTGAGGATCTTATCGCTATCCGAGACCAAGCTCGTGCGGTGCTCGAAACAGCCTCGGCTACCTATAACGACAAACGGACATCGGTTGATCGTAAAAAACTATCGGACCTGGGCCTGATGGTCAAGGAATCGTACAAAGCTATTCCTTCGGAATTTAACAGCTCTGAAGAGGCAGTCGCGAAATGATCCGCTACGATGTATCTGTCAATGCTGCTGATACCGGCTTGGCGATGTAATGTTATATGTGGTTCCGCTCACGCTGCGTGAAGCCAATGAATTCGTCGCTAACTTCCATAGACATAATCGCCCTACTGTAGGCGGGAAGTGGGCGATTGGCCTTGAGTTAGATGGCGAACTGGTTGGGGTGGCGATCGTTGGTCGGGCCATTGCAAGGCGTCTGGATGATCGCTTTACGGCGGAGGTTTTGCGGACATGCACGAATGCAAAGGCTCCGAAAGGTTCTGTGTCAAAGCTATATGCCGCCTGCTGGCGTGCGTGGCGTGCCATGGGCGGGCGCAAAATGATCACTTATACGTTGCAGGCAGAATCTGGGGCAAGCCTGCGCGGGGCCGGATGGAAAGTGATTGCAGAAGTAAAGCCGCATAGTGGCTGGGGAAGGTCTAGGGAAAGGGAAAGGGAATGGCAACCCATCTATGGACAACTTAAGTTTCGATGGGAGATCGAGCATGGAGCAGAAGAGGAGGAAAGAAAAGGATGAACATTAGCGACAAACTTCTTGAGAGAGGAGGGGGGGCTTGTCACAAGCCTCATGCAGAGTTACCGCAGCAAGATCAACGAGGCCTTTAACGCGGCCGACGGCGACTTCAAGATCGGCCTCTCCCTGACCATCAAGCCAAACGGCGCGGGGTGCAAGCTCGAGGCCGGCATCAGC
This sequence comes from Syntrophaceae bacterium PtaB.Bin038, assembly GCA_002067855.1. GTDB lineage: Bacteria > Desulfobacterota > Syntrophia > Syntrophales > UBA2192 > UBA2192. Next base: position 1,667 of record MVQS01000078.1, on the reverse strand, counting down.
TTCGTGGCCGAGCGGATCAAGGACATGTATACCGAGGACATAGATGAGAAACAGATGACGTTGGACTTGGAGGACCAGAAGGAGGCAGCGTTGCTTACCGCGGGCCGTAAGGTGGCCTGCCCCCTCCGCCCGATTTTTGGCCAGGACGGCATGATCAAGGGACACGCCACCGTCTCCCAGGACCTTTGCGACGAAAAGTGCAAGGACCGGATCGACGTCCGGTTCGCAGAGCCGAACTCCTTCGGCGAGGGCATGGTTTGCTACATGAGCTGCTCGGCCTGGGCGGACTGGGACCATGAGGGATGGATGCATGAATTCATCGAGCGGTGCAAGGAAAAGGTGGAAAAGGAATGAGTCCATTTTACACGGGCCTTTTAATCGGTTTTTTTCTGGGCGGCTTCTTCGGGGTTGTCATGCTTTGCACCCTGATGATTAGCCGGGAAGGGGATGCGCGATATGATCAGCTTGATCGCAGAGATCTCCACCGCAGCCCTGTTCATCGGGTTTACCCTGCTCTGGTGGACAGGGCCCCTGTGGGGGCATTGAGAGAAAGGGATGTACATGACGCCAAATATCATTCTTAGGATGGAACTCGAGCCGACCACCTTTATGTGGAACGGACAGGCCGTGAGCCTTCCCGGCACATACGAGCTGGTCCCCGATGGCGAAGTCAAGCACCTGCACCGGCGCGTGATGGCTATCGCCCTACACGAGCGCAAGAGGATCCCGTTTTGCGGACGGCTCGTCGGTCAGGCGCGCCTCAGCAACGGGAAAGGGTCAGTATGGCTGATCGAGGATGACCGGGGCTATCTTATCAAGAGCCAGAAGCCCATGGTCCTGGGGGCGGGGGAATAAAGCAAAGGCGAAGATCCTGGGCCGGTTCTCGACCCGCTCACGGACTACGAACTCGCCAAAACCTCGGCCGTTTCCAGCTTCGCCAGGATGTTGTTGATCTTCGTTCCCAGGCTATTGAGGGCCGATTCGATTGACGGGATCGTATTGGCCACCAGGTCGTCCCGCAAGGCATCGGCAGACGCCGGCGAGTCCGCCGGGTCAGTGATCGTGTGGGATGTCGAAGCGTCCGCCTCGTGAGCCTGCCTCTTGAGCTTGAGGCCGTCCGAGTCAACGTCGATGCCATACCCGGACTTGAGCTTCACCTTGATGCCGCCTGTCCCCAGCTCGAGCCCTGGATTGGAGTCCAGGAGGATGCTCGTGCCGTTTATATCGACCTGGAGGCCTGAATTCGTGGCCAGCTTGATGGACAGCCCCGTCGTGGACCCTACCTGCAGCCCGCCCGTCTGGCTGAGTTTTATGTTCAGGTAGCCGGACGTTTTCTCGAGGCCATACAGGATGTTCAGCGTGAGCACGTCGTCGGTTCCGAAGCTGAAAACGTCACCGATCTTTGCGCTTCCGATCCCGTCCTCGAACATTTCTGTCAGGACAATCTTGACCTTCGCGATAAGATCCTCTACGTTTTCCCCGGACAGGGGCACCGGCAGTTGCGGCATTACTCGTACAGTCCTTTCAGTTCATCGGCCAGCCCGCGCATGGGCTTTGACGGCCTTCTCGGGCGCCCCCGCTCGCGGAGCGCGCCGGCAAGGTTGACCTGGAGTTGCGGACGGCCTTCTGTTACGACCCGGGCGTTCCAGGCCTCGACCTCATTGCGA
>MVQS01000077.1 GCA_002067855.1 Syntrophaceae bacterium PtaB.Bin038 | reverse complement strand
CGACAACCGCCTCAGCGTGGGCCAGCTCATCGCCTTCCAGATGTTCGCCTCGCAGCTCAGCGGCCCCGTCCTGCGGCTTTCCCATATGTGGCAGGACTTCCAGCAGGCGAAGCTCTCGCTCGAGCGTATCGGCGACATCGTCAATGCGCCCTCGGAGGTGACGGGCGGCTCCGTGTCGCTCAGGGACCTCAAGGGCGGGATCGTTCTCAGGGATGTGAAGTTCCGTTACGCCCACGACGGACCGCCGGTCCTCGACGGGGTGAGCCTCGCCGTCCAGCCCGGCGAGATGATCGGCATCGTCGGCCGCAGCGGCTCGGGCAAGAGCACCGTCGCCAGGCTGATCCAGCGCCTCTACCACCCGCAGGAGGGCGTCATCGCCGTCGACGGCATCGACCTGCGGCACATGGACCCGATTTTTCTGCGCACCCGCATCGGCATGGTGCCTCAGGAGAGCTTCCTCTTCAGCGGCACGATCCGCGAGAACATCGCCATGGCGATGCCCGATGCCGACATGGAGCGGGTGATCGCCGCCGCGCGCATCGCCGGGGCGCACGAGTTCATCGCCGAGATGCCCCTGGGCTACGAAACCTGCGTGGAGGAGCGGGGCGAGTCCCTTTCCGGCGGGCAGCGCCAGCGGATCGCCATCGCGCGGGCGCTCATCACCAACCCGCGGATCGTCATCTTCGACGAGGCCACCAGCGCCCTGGACTACGAGTCGGAGCGGGCGATCAAAAACCACCTCGGCCATATCCGCAAGGGCCGCACCGTCATCCTCATCGCCCACCGTCTCAACATGATGAGGGACTGCGACCGGATCCTCGTCTTCGACCGCGGCCGCATCGTCGAGGCGGGCGATCACGCGTCGCTCATGAAGAAGGGAGGGCTCTATGCCCATCTTTACCGGCAGCAGGAAATCGAAGGCGACGGATCAGCACGACTTCAAGCCCATCCTGGCTGAGATCCAGGAGCGGCCGCCCAACCCGGCGGGACGGATGTTCCTCCGGGCGGTGATAGCCTTCCTGGTCGTGGCGGGCCTGGGCCTGTTTTGGGTCGAGGTGGACGTCGTCGTCTCGGCCCGCGGCAAGATCGTGCCCCTGGGCGACGTCAAGACGCTCCAGCCCCTGGAGGCGGGAGTCGTCAGCGGCATCCGCGTCAAGGAGGGCGACTACGTGGCGCAGGGGGCGACCCTCGTGGAGGTGGACCCCGCCCTCGACACGGCCGACCTGGAGGGCAAGGAGAAGAACCTGCGGTTTTCGAAGGCAGCCGCCGGCCGGATCGACGCCGTGCTGGCCGGCACGCCCTTCCGCCCCAACGGCGACACCGAGCCCGAGCTGGCCCGGGCGCAGCAGCGCCTCTACGAGACCCAGCGGGCCCTGTACCGCTCGACGCTGAGCGAGAAGGAGAAGGCCCTGCGGGAGGCCGAGGCGACGCTCCAGGGGCTGAAGGAGGAGCGCAAGCGGCTCGAGAGCCTACACCGGCTCGTGTCGGAGGAGGAGAAGCGCCAGCAGTCCCTGGTGGCCATCGGGGCCCTCGCGGAGAACCGCTGGCGGGAGAAGGTCAGGGAGAGGCTCCAGGTCGAGAAGGAACTGGAGCTCAAGGGGGCGCAGGTGGAGGAGGGGACCTGGAGGGTCCAGCGCGTGCGCGAGGAGATCGAGACCTGCCGGAACACCTTCCGTGAGAAGCTCCTGGCCGAGCTCTCGGGGAACCTCCGGGGCCGCAACACCCTGGAGTCGGAGGTCAACGGCATCCACTTCCGCAGGCAGAAGCGCAGGATCACGGCGCCCGTGAGCGGCACCGTCCACCAGCTCCACGTCAAGACCGTGGGCGGCGTCGTCACGCCCGCCCAGCCGCTGGTGAGCCTCGTGCCCGAGAACACCCCCATCGTGGCCGACATCCTGGTCGTCAACCGCGACATCGGCTACATCCGGCCCGGCCAGCGCTGCGTCGTCAAGGTGGACACCTACGACTTCCAGAAATACGGCACCGTCGAGGGCGCCGTCGAGACGGTGAGCCCCTTCAACGTGGAGAACAAGGAGAAGACAAACGACGGCTACCCCGTCTTCGTGAACCTGTCGGCCGTGGAACTCAAGGCGAAGGACGGCACCGCCTTCCCCCTGCGGCCCGGCATGGCCGTCACGGCGGAGATCAACGTGGGCAGGCGGCGGGTGATCGAGTTCTTCCTGTTCCCGATTATCAAGTACCTCGACGAGGGCCTGAAGGTCCGGTAAGGGCCGAAAAGTTATCCACAGGAAGGAAAGGGGAATAATGGGGGAATAATGGGGGGGAATAATGGGGTCTACCATGGGATTTTACAGGTGATCAGGCAGCCCCTTTCCTGTAAGATGCTGCTTGGCGGAGGTGTGGCTTATGGGGCCAGTGGCCTGTTTAATCAGGCTCACTTGAGCCTGAAATGCCGCCTCCGCTGCCTGTATCATCCCCAGGGTCGACCGGGATGGTGCCGCAAGTGGCTCTGTAAGTAGACGAGACCCAGGGGATGAACATCTCGTCTACAGGAGGAGCCGACATGAAACAGCACGCCTCCCTTGAACTGCGCGTCAGCATCGATATTGGCTGCCGCCATCACAACGTGGCCATTGGCCTCTCCAGCGGCGAAATCCTCGATGAGTTCTCGATCGCTCACGTGCCCGAAGGGTTTCGGCAGTTCTTTGCACGGGTGGAGAAGCAGGCACGAAGGTTCGATTGTCCCGTTGCCGTCGCCATGGAGGGCTACAATGGGTACGCACGGCCGCTGGACACGCTGGTCCGGGCCCGTGAGTACCGGCTCTTCAATATCAACAATCTGAAGCTTGCCCGGTTCAAAGAGATTTTTCCGGGGGCCGCGAAGACCGATGCTCTGGATGCCCGCAAGGGGCTGGAGCTCTTCCAGCTTCGCGATCATCTGCCGATGGCCCGGGACGTTCTCCAGGAGGTTCGGGCAACGCCTCGGGAAAACGATATCCTCAAGCGTCTCTCCAGGCGCCGGCGCCGCCTGGTCGACGAGCGGACACGGGTGCTCAACAACCTGCAAGCCGACCTCCAGGCGGTCTGTCCGGGACTGCTGGAGATCACGGGCCGAGCCGACAATCTGTGGTTCCTTCGGTTGCTCACCAGCACGAGGGATCTTCGCAAGTTGGCTTGCATGCGAAAATCGACCCTCTGCAAGATTGCCGGCATCGGCAACAAGTACGCCTCGGTCGTCTGCGACTGGCAAAAGCGGGCGCAGTTCAGTGACGAGGTCGAGTGGGTCGGCGAGATGATCCAGGAAGACGCGGCTCGCGTGCTGGAGCTCCATGACCGGATCCGCTCCCTGGAAGCCCGGATGGAGACAGTGGCCAAGGACTCAAGCATCGCGAAAACGCTGTCCACCATCCCCGGCTTCGGCACGGTCTGCACGGCCGAGCTGGCAGGGGAGATCGGAACGATCGAGCGCTTTGGCAGCGAGGAGAGTCTGGCCCTGTATGTCGGCATGGCAAATCTCGACAACAGTTCCGGCAACCAGAAAGGGTCAAAGCCGCCCCGACAGGTCAATACGCGGGCCAAGGCTGCCATGATGATCGCTGTTGATCGTCACCGCAAGCAAGTCCCTCAATCCCAAAGATACTATGAGAAGAAGAGGGGCGAAGGCAAAAAGCATAACCAGACCATCCGGGCGCTCGGCCGTCATCTCTGCCGCATTATCTTCAAGATGTTGAAAGACAACAGGGGGTATAGGCTACTTCAGTAAACACCATTTTTATATTGAAAATCCCAGCGGGATGTTCAGATCTTGTATTTCAACATAAGCGGAGGTGTAAAAAAACATGGCACGGCCTCTTCGTATAGAATATCCAGGCGCCCTTTATCATGTCACGTCCCGTGGCAATGCCAGGGCGAAAATATTTCTCGACGATCACGATTACAGGACATTTCTCGATGTCTTGGGATCCGCCGTAAAGCGCTTCAAATGGATCTGCCATGCCTACTGCCTGATGCCCAATCACTATCACATACTCATTGAGACGCCGGATGGTAACCTCTCCCGGGGGATGAGACAACTCAACGGCATCTACACGCAGAAGTTCAACTGGAAACGTTCTCGATGCGGTCATCTCCTGCAGGGCCGCTACAAGGCGATCTTGGTGGACAAGGACGAATACCTCTTGGAGCTATCCCGTTACCTGATGCTGAATCCCGTGCGCGCGGGGATAACCCGATTCCCTTGGGAGTATACATGGAGCAGCTACAGGGCGACCGTGGGCAAGGAGAGGGCTCCAGAGTTTCTCACGACAGACTGGCTGCTGGCTCGCTTTGGCGACAAACGAGGCCGTGCCCAGAGAGGATTTGCAAACTTTGTCAGAGAAGGAGCGAAGATCAAGGTATCTCCCTGGTCCGATCTAAAGGGACAGATCTATCTGGGCGGCGAGGCATTCGTGGAGAATCTACTGCTGGAGTTTTCCGGAAGTAAGGACAAGTTGCGTGAAATCCCTAAGGAACAAAGATATGCCGGTAGGCAGAGCCTGAAAGATCTATTCGAGGGAAAAAACCGGACAAACAAGAAATTGCGCAACGAAGCCATATACAGGGCGCATGCCCGGCAGGGGTACAAGCTGCTGGAGATCGCGGAGTTCCTGGGGATGCATTACGCATCGATCAGCAGGATCGTGGGGCAGGTGGAAGAACGAATGTTGAAATGCAAGACCTGACCCCAAAATCAGTTATACACAAGTGTGCAACGGATGCTGCCGTATCTAATACCGGGGCGATTAGATTTTGGCCGTTCCATACTACGGGAATCGTATTTTTCAAGAGGGATGGATTTTTGCTTGATTTTCGATGCGGGTTTTCTTTAAATCCGTCTTGGATTTATCTCCTTCCACATGGCGGGCAGCCCCATGCCTGCCTCATGAAGAGCAGCTTGACCGAGGAGGGGCGGTCAGGGCTGTTCCGTCCCATTTCTTTGTGTGTACCCCATCGCGTCGGCAACAGTAAGCCACATGAACCCGCGCTCGCTTGCGCATAGCACATCGGGGGGATACGGCAATGGATACAACCACAGTGCTGCTGCTGAGCCTGGCTGCGCTCATCCTGCTGTCGCTCGGGTATCTTGCGTACATCACGCGCAAGCCGATTGAGTAAGTGAAGCACGCGACTCATGGCAAGGCTTCTAGAAGGCCCGGCAATCATTCTATCGCTTAGGTGATATTGATGTATCTGCCAATCATTCTGGCGATGGTACTGTATCCAGTACTTGCTGTCTTGTTTGTAAGATTCGTGTGGAAGCGCTCGTCAAGCAAACAATTCCGCTGGTTGGCTATTGCTTTTGCCGTTCTGCTGCCTTCTTGGGATGCAGTGCTGAGCGCCGTTGTTTTTTATGCAGCGTGCCCTTTTTTTCCAAAAGCAGAGGTCTACGAAAGGGCCGAAACGGAGGGGATTTATTACGAGGGATTTTTACGCGACACGGTTTATGTCGGAAAAAGTTGGTACGGACGAGAAGTTAATAGAATTGGTTTTGCCACCAACCAAGATATAAAGAATGGCTATCAATTTATGGAATTCCTTGTCACAAAACGGCATGGCCTTGATGACAAAGTAAGCGCGTTACCTCACCCGACTGTTTATAGATGTATTGAAGATCGCAAAGATCCCAAGCATGAATGGATAACCCACGAACAATGCTTTTTAGTCGAGGAAATCAAAAGCCAATACAAAGTTAAGTCAGAATATTACAAAATTCTACTCATTGGGATGAGCTTTGTGAATATTTATGATCGTCAAACAGGACGATTAATGGCTGAATATAGGTCGATCGCAAAAAGTCCATATGCTGGCGCCCCATTCTATCCTTTCTTCACCTGGGTGAACTGGCATGGAGATATGTTCCAGGCCAATCAGGCTGCCAGCTGTCCCGAAAAATCGCAATTCCTAACGTTCCAATATGACGTTCTGAGAGTTAAGAAATAAACGCATCGGAGGGTATTATGACTGTCAGCCTAAACGACAGTTATGTTGCGGAAAAAGCTTTGAGCTATGCGAACCTTTGCGAATTATCAAAGGCCAAGTGGAACTGGAATGGCACGGATTGGATTTTGGATGCTGACCCTGAATATTTGGCTACATATCAAGAACTATGGAAGCAAATGTCTCAAAAGGGATATTTTGTTCTCAATTTCTGGGACGATACTCAGGGGACTGGTTATTCCGGTACTTTATTTTACAACGCTGAAACAGAAAGAACAATCCTCGCAAACAGGGGAACAGACGGATTCTTTACGAATGACAGTGCCGCAAATTCAAGCATCGCCGCCGGCAATGTCCCGGCTGAGCAATTTCGCTCGATGGTGGAGTTCATCACCTACTGCCAAGAACGGTACGGCGAATACTTGCGTGAATTCGACGTCACCGGTCATTCCCTGGGGGGCTGCCTCGCACAGATGGCCAAGGCCGCCTATCCTTCGGAAGTCAAGGATGTTTACACATACAACGCACCCGGCGCTCGAGACCTCGCGCAGAGCTTCACGGTGGAGACCGCATCGGCAACCCCGGGTAAATTGATCGTCACGGACGGCCACTCCTTCTATGAATGGGATTCGTATGTATGGGAGAAGTATCAATCCTTCTTTGCAAATCGAATCGCTCTCGACGGCAGCCATGTCTACAACGTATCGGGCCTTGTCGGCCCCTCCCCCGTTGCAAACCACGGCTGGGATATCGGCGGCGAGGTCTTTCTCGACACCTCTTCCCATTATATTAACGATGTCATCAAGGCCATCGAGAAAGGCACGTACTACCTTGACCCCAGGAACCCGGTACATACGATCATAGGAAGCAGCAGGGATGAGAACCTGTTGGCCAACTACAACAGCGGGAAGTATTCCAACTACCCGCCCCGAAGTGTCACGCTCGTCGGCGGCTACGGCAGCGATACGCTGTGGGGCGGCGAGGGCGACGACTGGCTCTATGGCGATCTGCACGCCGAGTTGAACGACGTCGACAGGACAAGAACAGGGAACGCATCCGGCACCCCCGGCAACGACACCCTGATCGGCGGGAAGGGCGACGATCATCTTTTCGGCGGTCCCGAAAGCGATATCTATTATTTCTATTCCCTCGACGGCAACGACACGATCCGGGACTCGGAAGGAACCAACAAGATCATCTTTCGGGGCGACGGAAGGACCCGGACCATCCATGATTTCTACCGATCGGGGACCGATGCGGACGTGTGGAAGACCGCCGATGGCCAGGTCCAGATCAGTCACGGGTCATCGTGGATCATCCACCTCCCCGGCGGCGGGACGATCACCTTGGAAGACTTTCACGCCGATGCCTTCGGCATCCGCCTGATGGAAATTCCCGCCCTTCCCGCCAGGGGCCGTCTTGTTCTCGGCTCAGCCGCATCCGACGACATCCAGTCCGACAGCGAGGGCGATGATCTTATCGAGGGCCTTGCCGGCGACGACAACATCTACGCCTCGCAGGGCGGCAACGACTGGCTCATCGGCGGCGAGGGGAGCGACATCCTGAACTCCTACCGGGCGGTGGGCAGCAACGACGTGCTGGAGGGCGGATCGGGAGCAGACCTGCTCGCGGGCGGGCCCGGCGACGATCTGCTCTTCGGCGAGGTCTACGGCGAGATGGCAAGCCTCATCGAGGCCGGTGAAATCGCGCTGAGCGAGACAGGCAAGGGCGACCTCATCTCGGGCGGTTTCGGGAACGACTTTATTTACGGATCCAACCGCGGCGACGCGCTCATGGGCTTTGACGGTCACGATTTGATCGTGGGCGGCGGCGGGGACGACGCCATATTCGGAGACGACGACTACGGGCTTGCCATGCGCGACTGGTCCTTCACCATCACGCAGGGCGTGAGCGTCAACCTCAACGGCCTGACCCTCGAGACGGGCAACGCCCCGGGCGACGACGCGATTTACGCAGGCACGGGGAATGATTTCGTCTACGCCGGAGGCGGCAGCGACGAGGTATACGGCGGAGAGGGTAATGACACGATCCTCGGGGAGGCGGGCGACGATTTCATCTCCGGGGATGCCGGTGACGACATCCTGGAAGGCGATGCCGCATGGGTGGCCGTTGCAGACCAGGGAAACGACTACATCGAAGGGGGGGCGGGCAACGACCGGATCTGGGGCCAAGGCGGTTCCGACGACCTGTTCGGAGGCGCGGGCGACGACACAATCTACGGAGGCGACGGCGACGACTACATCGACGGCGGAGACGGCGCCGACCGGCTGTACGGCGATGCGGGCCGCGACGTGTTCTTCGGCGGTGAGGGCAGCGACGTGATCGAGGGAGGGGCGGAGGACGACTACCTCGACGGTGAAGCCGGAGACGATATGATCGCCGGCGCAGGCGGAGACGACATCCTGTTCGGCGGCGAAGGAAACGATTCGCTCCACGGGGACTCCGCCGACACCGCGCCGGCGGATCAGGGCGATGATTACCTGGACGGCGGCGCGGGTGACGACATCCTCATCGGATACGGCGGCAATGACGAACTCCACGGGGGGGAAGGGAGCGACACGATGTGGGGCGACGGCGTTGCCGGGGCCTCCGGCGACGACATCCTGGACGGTGGTGCGGGCGACGACACCCTGTACGGCGGTGCGGGGAACGACCGGCTCTTCGGCGGCGACGGCAACGATCGTCTATACGGCGAGACCGGCGACGATATCCTGGACGGCGGCCCAGGGGACGACATTCTGCATGGAGGCGTGGGAAGCGACACCTACGCCTGGGGCAAGGGGTACGGAAACGACACGATCTGCAGCTTCGGCGAGTACACGGAGATCGGCTACGTGAACGGGTCGGATTCGATCGTGTTCGGGGACGGGCTCGCCCTGGACGCCCTCGAGTTCACGACGGGTGCGCAAAACGGTGCGGACCTCGTCATCCGGATCAGGGAAACGGGCGAGACGCTGACCCTGACGGGCTGGTTCAGCGCGGCGCCGGACAGGATCAACCGGTTCGTTTTCGGAGACGGCACGGTGCTGACGGCGGCGGACATCGACGCGCAGGGGCTCACGGCCCGGGGGACGGAGGGCAACGACACCCTGCAGGCCCAGAACGGCCGCGCGATGAATCTCTTCGGCCTCGGCGGCAACGACACCCTCCGCGGGGCGAACATGAACGACCGGCTCTACGGCGGGGACGGCAACGACGCGCTCTACGGCGGCAACGGGGACGACGTCCTGTCCGGGGGCGCCGGGGACGACGTGCTCTGGGGCGGGAAGGGCAGCGACACGTGCCTGTTCGGCAAGGGGTCGGGCCATGACGTCATCGTGCACGACGATCCCGTCACGGATGATTTCTACAACGACGCGATACTCCTCGGGGCGGGGCTGACTGAAGACGACGTGGAGATCTCCGCCGGCGGGGCGTTCAACGGGGACCTCGTCCTGAAAATCAAGGAGACGGGCGAAACG
>MVQS01000076.1 GCA_002067855.1 Syntrophaceae bacterium PtaB.Bin038 | reverse complement strand
GCTCAACTTCGAGATCGAGGACACCTACGAGGCGGGCATCGCGCTGGTGGGCACCGAGGTCAAGGCCCTCCGGGAAGGCAAGGGCAACCTGACGGACAGCTTCGCCCGGGTGAAGAACGGCGAGGTCTTTCTCTACGACATGAACATCAGTCCCTACACCTTCGGCAACATCATGAACCACGACCCCCTGCGGGTCAGAAAGCTGCTGCTGCACAAGCGCGAGATCCGCAAGCTCTACGGCAAGACCCAGGAGAAGGGGCAGACGGTCATCCCGCTGAAGGCCTACTTCAAGAACGGCAAGGTGAAGATCCTGCTGGGCGTGGGCCGCGGGAAGAAAACCCACGACCGCCGCGAGGACCTGAAGCGACGGACCGACAAGCGCGAGATGGAACGGGCGATTCGGGGAAGAGGCCGCTGAGTCGAGCAAGACAGGACTTTCATGCGTTTCCGGGTCCAGACCCGTTCAATAAAGGTTGTTCCCCTTCGTAAGCCGAATTAAACACCTTTTGGAAAGAACACTTTTCTGCGGTCGTCTGGCGCGTAGCGCCGCAGAAATAAGTTCTGGAATTATAGAATTCTAGCGAATTTTCTCTCTGTACTTAAAATAATAACTAATAAATTCAATATCTTGTGGTTGGCATGGGATTTGATTTCTTTTATGTCATATTAAAAAGAAGGGATACGGCACAGTGAGCAATCAGCACTTTGAATCCAACGGCACCCTTAAAGGACTAAGGGTTGTGGATCTGACCAGGGTTCTAGCAGGCCCGTTCTGTTCCATGCTTCTGGCCGACATGGGAGCCGACGTCATCAAGGTCGAAGAACCGGGGAAGGGAGATGATTCCCGGGGTTATCCCCCTTTTTTAAGGGGGACGAGTGCTTACTTCGCCAATCTGAACCGGAACAAGAAGAGTGTCGTTCTAGATCTCAAGAAAAGGGAGGCACGGGAAATTTTTCTGCGGCTTGTGGCGAAATCTGATGTGCTTCTCGAAAACTTCAAGCCGGGGACGATGGAGAGGCTCGGATTGGGGTATGACGATGTCAACCAAGTGAATCCGGGCATCGTCTACGCGTCAATCTCCGGTTTTGGACAGTACGGGCCTTACAAGGACCGGCCCGGCTACGACATTATCGGCCAGGCCATGGGGGGATTGATGAGCGTCTCGGGATGGCCTGACTCGCCTCCAACGAGAACGGGAACCGCCATGGCGGATATCGTTGCCGGGTTGAATGCCTGTGTCGGCATACTGGCATCGCTTCGGGGCCGGGATCGGACAGGGCGGGGTGAGAGAATCGATGTCTCTCTGGTAGATTCCATGGTCAGCGCCATGGAAACCGTCATTCAGATTTATCTGGTGGAAGGCCGCGTGCCTCAAAGGGTCGGCAATCGATACGAATTCATTGCTCCCTACAACTCCTTTCCCGCAGAAGACGGCTGGGTAGTCATCGGGGTGGGGGGACAGGAAGTCTGGAAGCGGTTCTGCAGAGTGATCGGGCAGGACGCGTTGATTGATGACCCCGCGTTTGTGACGAACAAGGACCGTGTAGAAAATGTCCTGCAGCTGGAAGCCGTCGTATCGGAGTGGACATCGCAGCGCAAAGTGGCCGACATTGTGGCGTCACTGATGGAGGCAAGCGTTCCCTGCTCACCGATACTCGGTGTGGATCAGATTTGCGAGGATCCCCACATCGCGAAGGCGCGGGAGATGATTGTTGAAATGGATCATCCCCGGGAAGGCAAGATGAAGGTGGTATCCTGCCCGATCAAATTCACCAGGATGAAACCCTCCATACGCTCAACCGCGCCTCTCCACGGCGAGCATACCGAGCAGGTATTACGGGAACTTCTGGAAGTTCCTGCCGAGGAGTACCTGCGCTTGAAGGAGCTCGGTGCGGTCGGGTGATTCCAACGTGTGATTTGCGGGCCCCTTTGCTGTTTGAACGGCAAGGACCGGTTCGGAGTTGCCCAGGGGGTCAAAGAATCCTGTGTGCAGGGATTGCGCGCAGATTCTTATTGCATAACGATTCTGAAAAGGGAAAGGAGTCAGTACCATGCAGAGCAGGACATTGGTCAAGGTTTCCTTCATCCTGTTTATTCTTTCGTGTGCGTTCCTGTGGCCGGGGATTTCTTTCGGGGCAAAGAAGATTCTTGTGGGGTCGACCTCAGCTTCCTCGAGCCACTACGGTTACTTCGTCGCCGTGGCGCAAGTGATCAACAAGAATGTGCCCGGTCTCGAAGCTTCCGTCGTTGAAACGGGTGCGACCGCGGACAACCTGCGCCGGTTCTCCCGCCGGCAGATCGATATCGGGATGGTGACGACAAACACGCAGTCGGAGGCCTACTATGGACGGGCGCTGTACCAGAAGAACCCGATCAAGACAAAATTGCTTTGGGTGTACGTCATCGCCCCGCAGAATGTCGTCGTGCGAAAAGACTCGGGAGTCATGAAGCTGTCCGATCTGAACGGCAAGCGCTTCAATGCGGGAATCAAGGGATCGGCATCGGAACAGACCAGCCAAGCCGTGTTCAAGGCATTGAATATTCAGCCGGTCTGGGTACCCGGATCGACGGGCGACATTGTGACGGCCATCAAGGACAATCGCGTCGTTGGTTATGTCAAATCGGGGGCAGGTCTGGGGCTTGATGCCTCCTCCCGGGATATCGCGACGCTGACACCGATCCGGCTCATTTCGCTCGATCGGCAGCAGGAGGCCATTATAGAAAGAGATTTTCCCGATCTGCTCGTCGTCGATGTGCCGGCGGGTGCCGCGGGGAAGGACATAGGCGCCTACAAGACATGGGGGTTCGGTGTTGCCTGTGCGGCCGGACTTGACATGGACGAACAGACCGCTTACCGGATCGTGAAGGCCATCTGCGAGGACAAGTCAATACAGGCTGCCGCCTTCCCCGATGTGAAGGGTGCCGACCTCGTGCAGATGACGCTGAAATATGCCTCGTCGCCGCTGCATCCCGGTGCGATAAAATATTTCAAAGAAAAGGGGGCCGTCATCCCCGCACGCCTGATCGAGAAATAGGGCTGTAGGGCCGTTGAACGGGTAGCGTTCGGAGAGCACTGCGTACGGACGGAGAGGTCGTTCGGCTCCCGCTCGAAGGCGATTCACGTAACGGCACGATGACGCAGCACGAGGAAACATGATATGGGCGAAGAACAAACGAACCGGTGGCGCGGGTTGGCCATCAACGCCGTTGCGATCCTGCTCGTTTCGTTCGTTCTCTACACCTGTGCGACGGGTCCTTTCGAGGGGATCATCAATCGGGCCGTGTTTGTCGGCATCCTGATCCCGCTCGGAGTGCTCATGTATCCCCTGTGGAGGGGAACCCGTCTGCGGCCCCTGGGGATTGCCGTGGATGCGTCCATGGCTCTCGGCTCCTTGGCCTCATGCGCCTACGTGATCGTCAATTATGAAGAGATCATGCTCGGCTTCCCCACGGCCCAGACGATCGACCTCGTGATGACGGTGTGCCTCGTCGTCACAATCCTGGAGATCTCGCGCCGGGCGATCGGGCTGATCTTCCCCGTGCTTGTCGTTGCGATGCTTGTCTATGCACTGCTGGGGGAGCATCTGCCCGGCCGTCTCGGCCACCGAGGGTTCGACATCTACTTTGTGACCGAAACCCTGTTTCTCGGCGATCTCGGCATCTGGGGCATGCTGACGGGTGTCGCCGCGACGGTGATTGCCGCATTCACCGTCTTCGGCGCAGTCCTTCTCAATACAGGAGGAGGACAGACGTTCATCGATATCGCGATGCGCACGGGCGGGCGCGCACCCGGCGGAGGGGCCAAGATCGCAACCATTGCCTCGGGGCTTTTCGGGATGGTCAGCGGAAGTGCCGTTGCGAATGTCGCAACGACCGGGAACTTCACCATTCCCCTGATGAAGCGGTTAAAGTACCCCCCGGCGATGGCCGGGGGAACTGAGGCGATTGCCTCCACGGGAGGCCAGCTGGCGCCCCCGATCATGGGAGCGGCCGCATTCATCATGGCGGAAATCATCGGCGTGGACTATGCGCGGATCATCGTCGCGGCGGCCCTCCCCGCGTTCCTCTTCTACCTGGGTGTGTTCATGACCATCCACGTTCTGGCCATTGAGGGCAACCTCGGCAGCGTGCCCGACGAGGAGGTGCCGGGCTGGAAGGAGATTCTGCGCTGGGAACGCGTGCTGCCGATCGGTACGGCCCTGACCGCATTGTTTTACGGAATTCTCAGCGGCAGTTCGATCACAACCGCGGCCTTTTACGGCATCCTCGGGGCCCTGATCACGTTCCCGCTCAGCCGGATCCGCGGCCGATCGGATCTGTTTGCTTCACTGAAGGATCTGAACAAAGCAGTTTCTGAATCGGCGAGCGGTCTGCTGATCATCGGGATACTGCTGGCCGGCGCGCAAATCATGGTCTCTGCCATCAACATGACGGGGCTGGGTGTCACCCTGTCCACGCTGATCATCGACGTCGGCGGAGAAAATATGTTCCTGATCACGCTGATCGTTGCAGTCGTGTGCATGATCATGGGGATGGGGATCCCCACGACCGCCGCCTACGTGCTTGTGGCGGCGGTTCTGGCCCCGGCGATGATCAAGATCGGGATCGCGCCCCTCGTGTCCCACATGTTCGTCTTCTATTACGCGACTCTTTCGGTCGTGACGCCTCCCGTGTGCATCGCCGTGTTCGTGGCGGCGGGGATTGCGGGGGCTCGCTGGGGCGACGTCGCCAAATACGCCCTGCGGCTGGGCGCCGTGACGTACATCATTCCTTTTCTGTTCATTCTCTATCCGGGGATGCTGGCCCAGGGGGGCTGGCCGGAGTTCACGCAGGCTCTTTTTTCCGGGGTCGTGTTCGTCGTGGCGTTTGCGAGCCTTTTTGGAGGAATGAGAACCTTCGGGAGCCGAATTGCCGACGTGCTCGCGTGGCTCGTTGTCGCGGGTCTTGCCGTGATGCCGGGTCTGTTGAGCACGACGATCGCTGTCGGGATGACGGGCGGTCTGTTCCTCATCCGGAAACGGTTCCGCGGCGTGCCCCGGACGACCGTCAGTTCCTGAAGCGGTCTCACAAGCTGGCGGCAGGATTCCTTCCGGCGCGGAGGACTGTCACAGGTCATACTGGCGGATCTTATTGTACAGTGTCGCCAGCGAGATTCCGAGATAGCCGGCGGCTTTGCGCTTCCCGTCGACGGAGTTTCCATAGTTCTTCAGCGCCCGTGAAATCATATCCTTCTCCGAGGCCCTTGCGGCGGCGGTCAAGGCACGTCTGACGGAAATCTGCGGCCGCACCTTGGAGAGGATCGGAAGATCCTTCGGCATGATCTCCCCCGTATCGCTCATGTTGGCCGCGAATTCGAGAATGTTGAACAGTTCACGGACGTTACCCGGGTAATCGTACTGGTTAAGAATGTTGATCGCCGGGGGTGAGACGGCATAGCGTTTTCCCCGCCGCCTGCTGAGCCGTTCCAGAAAAAAGTCGACAAGCAACGGGATATCCTCTATCCTTGTTCGAAGAGGTGGGATAGTGAGGGGGATGACGTTCAATCGGTAAGAGAGGTCTTCCCTGAACTTGCTTTCACGAATCAGGCTGGATATCTCCCTGTTTGTGGCGGAGAGGATTCGAACGTCCACCTGTACCGGCTTCGTGCCGCCGATCCGCATGAACTCTCCCGTTTCCAATACCCTCAGAAGTTTGGACTGAAGATCGTATTCCATATCCCCGATCTCATCTAGAAACAGGCAACCCCCGCTGGCGATTTCGAAGAGACCCATCTTGCCGCCCCTCAATGCACCCGTGAATGATCCTTGTTCGTATCCAAACAACTCGCTTGCAAGGAGCTGCGGTGAAAAAGCCGCGCAGTTCACGGCTACGAAAGGGGCGTTGCACCGGGGGCCTGCCTTGTGGATCGCGTGGGCAAAAAGCTCTTTGCCCGATCCGCTTTCTCCCAGAATCAGCACGGGTGAATCTCCCGCGGCCGCCCGCTGTGCCAGCGTCTTCGCTTTTCTTATTTCCGGACTTGAGCCGATGATGTCACTGAAGTCGTACTGCGCACGATGAATCTGCCTCACCCTGTTGCTCAGTTCCTGGACCTTGTGGGTGAAGTCCTTGAGCTTGCCGCTCAGTTCCGTGATCTCCGTGATGTCGCGCACAATGGAAATGGCCCCAACGACCTTGCCGCCCAAGAGGATCGGGCTGATATCGGCGATATATTCAATGCTGCGGACCTTGCGCCGGATGCCGAGTAGGGGTTTCCCCGTCTTCAGCACCTCGGGCAGGCGCGCCCCGGGACGAACCTCCTCGATTTGCTTGTGCAGAACATCCCGGCTCGAAACCCCGGTGAGGCGAAGGTATGCGCTGTTGACGTACTTGACGATCCCATCCTGGTCGGCGATGAGAACCCCGTCGTGGAGGGAATTGATGATGTTGTTGAACAGGGGGATGGTCTGCAGGGTGTTCAGATCGAATTCCAGGGAAAACATGGCTTCTCTCCCGCGCCTTGTGATCATCGCGGTATTCTTTAGAATTCCAGAGGACCATTTGTCAAGGCGATTCGAGGAGATGGCTGGGCTTATCCTTCCTTGACTTCTCGATGCGGGTCGGTTATAGTAAAAATGAGATTATTTCCGGACGATAGATCAAGTGGGGGCGCCACGGTTTCGACGGGGATAATTGAGGTTGACAGTGGCACGCGGAGGTTTCTACCGGGCTCCTTAAACAGGTAGAAAAAAAGTAAACGCCAACGACTACGTTTACGCAAAGGCTGCTTAAGCGGCCACGTCCTGCCGGGCTCTCCTGACGGCTCGAACAGGGCGTAAAATCAGCCAGGATAGCCGATTCTGACCTCCCGTGGCGGATGAGGCGAAACCCTACACGGGATAGCCGACGAGGGATCCCGTCCCCGGGAGGCCTCCGAGGCGAATCGTAAATCGGGGACTAAGCGTGTAGAAGCTGCAGCTGAAGATTTCCGGACGCGGGTTCGACTCCCGCCGCCTCCACCAATGTGTTATACGTTAATAATTTCAAGTAGTTAGCAGCATGAGGGGTGCAAGGTTTTTGGAGCCTTGCGCCCCTTTTTGTTTTCCGGCAGTTCGTTCTTGGGATGTATTATCCGGGAAGGGTCGACGATGACCCTGCCGCATGAGGGGGCCGGCCTGCCCCTTGGTTTTTTCGCGCATGCCGTTGACGGGGCGGTGCACTGCCCCGGCGTCTCGCTCAGACGATTTTCTTCTCCAGCGACCATCCGAGCCTGTCCGCCTTGACCCCCCTGCAGTCCTCCCGGTATTCGAACTCGAAGATGATGCTGCCCTTGAGAGGTTCCTCCTCCTTGACCCGGTAACCACGGATGGATCCGCCGTAAAAAGAGGGTTCGGTCTTCTTCCGGTGAAAGAAGATGTTCCCCCCGATGAGTCTCTTCGCCTCTTCCTCGCCGATCACCCAACAGCCGCTTTCCCAGACCTTGTCGCGCAGCTTGGTGAAGTTGTTCTCGTTTTCGATCAAATGGATCTGCATGTCGTTCGCTCCTTGTCCGACCCCGAAATAAAAAACCCTGTCTCGCGATAACGGACAGGGTTTCAGGAGAGGCCTGAGGGTTCGCCATGTGGCAAGAGAGATCGTCGTCGTCTTGACGGATGCCGATTACGCTGGTTTCAGACTATGCGAATCGGGAGGAATGTCAAGGGATTTCTGCAGCGGGCATCATGCCGGCGGGGAGAATATTCCTTGACTTCACGGCGTTTCGGATGTTTTATGGCGGTGCAATCTCGCTTTGCTGATAGCAGGGCTGCCCATCAGAACAGGATCCGGTTCGTGTCGCGTCGCACAGGATGGGGTTCCCGTCTCTCACTGAAGAGGGATGGTTTTTTTTGCCCGGCATACCGCACCAGGAGGGTGCAACGCCATGACCGAAGACCTGCTCGATTACTGGGTCAGACTGATCAGACCGCTCTTTCCGGCCAACGCCTGGATCGTCGCCCGCTACGACGGGGACGACCACGTCATCGAGATCGACTGGAAACTCGACACCGATCCGGCGCGCCCCAACCGCCGCTCCCGCAAGATCCGGATCACCATCTCGGACGAGGCCATCGAGGACTATCTCGACAGGGACCGCCAAGAGCGTGACCTGTTCGAAACCCGCCTCAAGAAGCTGATCCACGAGAGGTTCAGCCACTGCGACGCGAACCTGCCGGCAGAGAGAAATCCGTCGGCCTCGGCGGACAAGCTGCTCATCGCCAGGGAAACCCTCAACGCCTGAACCCGGCAAAATGGGGTGACCGGAGGCCTGGAAAAAAATCCCGCCATGCAGTATGATTGCCCCGGTTCGATCCTGCACCTTCCGGGACGTTCTCAACCCGGAAACCGCTCAAACGGATGGAAAGCCTCCGCATCGCGCGGAAGCTGCGGTCATGTGCATACGACCGGGAAACCGGGCGCAACCCGTAATCCGTTCAATCCACCGGCCACCCCATGAACCGTTGAACCCTGCCGAACGCCTTGTGTGCAGGTGCACAGGCGCGTGCCGGCGGGAAAGGAGGGCGTCCGTGAGAGTCAGCGACTGCATTGCCGTGGTGACGGGAGGGGCATCGGGTCTCGGCGAGGCCTGCGTGCGGGAACTGGCAGGGGCGGGGGCGAAGGCGGCCGTCTTCGACCTCGACGCGCAGAGAGGCGAAGCGCTGGCGGCCGAGCTGGGAGAAAGGGTCATCTTCTGCCGCGCCGACGTGACGGGAGACGAGAGCGTCCGGGAGGCGATCGGCCGGACGGTCGAGGCCTTCGGCGGCCTCAATGTCGTCATCAACTGCGCGGGCATCGGGGTTGCCTGCAAGGCCCTCACGAAGAAGGGCCCCATGCCGCTGGCCGAATTCAACCGCGTCGTGCAGATCAACCTCGTGGGCACCTTCAACGTCATCCGCCTGGCGCTGGAGCAGATGGTGAGGAACACGCCCGACGCCGAGGGCGGCCGCGGCGTCATCATCAACACGGCCTCGGCGGCGGCCTTCGATGGCCAGATCGGACAGCCCGCCTACAGCGCCTCCAAGGCCGGTGTGGTGGGGATGACCCTGCCCCTGGCCCGGGAGTGCGCCGAGTACGGCATCCGCGTCATGACGATCGCCCCGGGGCTCTTCGACACGCCCATGCTGGCGCTTCTGCCCGAGGCCGTCCGGGCGGCCCTCGGGAACATGGTGCCCTTTCCCCGGCGGCTGGGACGGCCCGGTGAGTATGCCATGCTGGCCCGCCACATCATCGAGAACCCCATGCTCAACGGCGAGGTGATCCGCCTCGACGGCGC
>MVQS01000075.1 GCA_002067855.1 Syntrophaceae bacterium PtaB.Bin038 | reverse complement strand
CTTCTTTGCCACCCAGGCGGACTCCATGAGCTGCTCCTCCGTCTCGACGGCGCAGGGCCCCGCCATGACGGTGAAGGAGCCGTTGCCGATCTCCACGCCGCCCACGCGGACGACCGTGTCTGCGCCCTGGAATTCGCGGCTCGCGAGCTTGTAGGGCTTGAGGATGGGAACCACCGTCTCCACCCCCGGCATGTGGCCGACGGACTTGATCTGCTCGCGGCCGCGCGCGTCTCCCACGGCGCCGATGATCGTCTTCTCCGTCCCGCGGGACAGGTGGGCCCGGTAGCCGACGGATTCGATCCACTCGACGACCCGGTCGATCTGCACGTCCGTTGCGCTTTTCTTCATCACGATGATCATGACTCCGTTACCTCCAAAGAAAAAGGCCATGAGGACTGCCGCCCTCATGGCCCGGGAGTAGGAGAAAGTAAAAAGCCATGGGCGGCGTCTTTCGATCTACCCATGGCTTCGGTTCGGCTTATTCTGTGGTGCTTAAGTCCTCCTCAGCGACGGGCAGACCTGTCCGTAAAAATAATAGGTGCTAAACCAGAAGCCGAAATTACGGATGTTGGTGCAGTCCATCACGAGACATTCCTTCAAAAAAGTGCCTCATGAAAACACGATCGGGCACTCCTGTCAACAAAATTTTTTCTTCAAGCCGCCCGGGATCCCCTGGATGCCTTACGGGACGGGCACTTATTAACATCTCAAAGAGAAGTTATGAAGTTTAGAAGTTGGGAAGCTTGGACGAGCTTGTCGCCAAAAACGAACCAGGGCTTCTCCGAACTTCACAGCTTCATAGCTTCTTAACTTCCGTCTTTACCCCCCTCACATGAACGAGTCGCCGGGCGAGAGCTTGAAGCGGATGGGGATCTCGACCCAGGCATCCACGGGGTTTCCCATCCGTCTGGCCGGCTCGAACCGCCAGGCCCGCACGGCCTCGAGGGCCGAATTGTCCAGGGAGGCATACCCCGACGAGCGCTTGACCCGGACGGTCCCGATCCGGCCGTCGGCACGAACCTCGGCCGCGATCAGCACGTCGCCCTCCCACCCGCGCTGCCTTGCCGTGCCCGGGTAGACGGGGGGCCGGTTCTCCCGGTAGCGGGGAGAGGCCTCCGAGTAGCCCTCCTGCGATGTTGCGCCGGACTGCCGCTGTCCCCGGGCCGTTTCACCGGCGGCCGTCCCGCGTCCCGAGGAAGCCGGCGGCCGGGCGGTCTCGACAGAGATGCTCGTCTCCGCCGCCGGCCGCTCGGCCTGACGATGGTCGTCCGCCCCGGCTATGAAGGTATTCTCCATGGCCTTCCGGACGGAGACAGGCGGCGCCTTCATTGCCTGAACCTGCTTCTTCTTTGACTCCTCGGCCGGAGCGGCCCCGCCGCCGTTGTCCGGCCCGGGCATGACCGTCACGAGCGAGACACGGACGATCCCCTCGTCCCCGGCCGTCGGAAACCCGACGAAGGGGTTCGCCGCGGTATAGAGGACAAACGCGAGGACACCCGCGTGGAGAACCGCGGACAGGGCGATCCCGTTCAGCATGCCCCTGCGGCGCCGCCGCGATGCCTGCCGCGCCGAGCGTTCCGCCGGCCCGGCGTCGGTCAGGCCCAGGTCCACGGCGCCCTGTCTTCTCCATGTCGTGACGTTCATGATTCACCTTCGCGGGCCCGTTTCCGCCCGCACTGCATCAGAAGTACAATGAAACCCCTCCCCGGAAGTTGATCTCCGGCGCGGGGTAGTAGCTCAGCCCCGAGAAGGTCTCGTACCCCACGGGCACATAACTCTTGTTGGTCAGGTTTTCAACCCCCACAAAGGCCGTCGGCCTGGCAACGCCAAAGGCCTTCCAGTCAGGCTGCCAGCGCAGGTAGAGATTGACGATCGTATAGCTGTCGAGCTTCGTCGCGCTGTTGTCGTTGTCGGAGCCGAAGTACTGGTCGTCCACGTACCGAACCTCAGGGCGCAGCGTGAGGTTCCAGGGAAGGTAGATTTCGAGAGCGGCATTGGCCATGTGGTGCGGCACGAGCGGGACGTCCTTGTCCCTGTTCGCCCCCTCGCGGAAAAAAGCCTCCTGGAACGTGTAGTTGGCAAGGAGCCGCGCCAGCTTCCGGAACTGCCAGTCCAGCGTGAACTCGATGCCCTGGTGGCGCGTCTTGTCGAGGTTTTCGTTGCGGAACGTGACGGGGTTGTAGCTGATCTCGTCCTCCATGTCGATTCCGTAGAGCGTGATCCCGAGCTTCAGGTCCTTCAGGGGGCTTGCCTGCGTGCCCACCTCGATGCTCTTGCCCGTCTCCTTCTCCAGGTCCGTCAGGAAGCTGTCGAAGGGAAAGGCGTAGTAGGAGGCCTGCTGGTCCAGGGACGGGAAGCGGTAGATCGTGGCGTACTTGACCCAGGCCTTCGCCTTCTCGCCGAAGAGGTACGTGAGGGAGCCCTCCCAGGCCGTTCCCTTGTGGATCTTCTCGGCATCGAAGACCGACGCTCCCGTCCCCAGGTTCGTCTCGTTTCCGTCCACGTTGGCCCGTTCCGTCCGGGCGCCCAGGGCCAGAATGAGATCCCTCACGATGCTGAACTCATCGCGGGCATAGAGCCCCAGGGTCTGCCGCTTGAGATCCGCCTCGTAGGTCCGTACCGCCTGCGAGCGGTTCGAGAAGGTGTCCTTGTCGAGCTTGTCCTGGTAGAAGTCGAAGCCGACGGTGAGCTTGTTGTCGAATCCGAAGAGCTTCTTGTCCAGGATGTAGCGGGGGGTGGCCCCCACCGTGTCGATGTCGATCTTCGTGAAGGAGGCAAAGGAGGCATAGTTGGACGTCACCTCCCGCCGGCCGTAGATGAGGTTGGCGTCGATCCGGCCCCAGGCCCCCAGGACGCTCTTGACGAGAAGGTTGGCGTCGAGGAAGGCCGAGCTCGCATCGTCATCCGGGTTCTGGGCCTGCCTGCGGTTCGCCGCCAGTTGGGCCGCAGTCAGGGCGCCCGGGAACTGGTTGTCGGTCTTGTTGGCCGTGATGCCCAGGGAGACGTCGAGGGCGTCCGTGGGGTTGTAGCCCACGCTGCCTCCGGCGCTTTCCGTCGTGAACTTCGAGCGGTCCCGGTAGCCGCTTGTCGTGAGGGCTTCGCCGCTCAGCGCGTAGTAGACCTTGTCGGCGGAGCCGCGGACGCCGAGGCGGCCGTTGTAGGTGTTGTAGCTTCCGCCGATGAAGGTCGCGTCGCCCTTGGGCCTTCCCTCTCCGCGCTTGGTGATGATGTTGATGGAGCCGGCGATGGCCGAATCCCCGTAGAGGACGCTGTTGGCGCCCCTGACGACCTCGATCCGCTCGATCTCGGAGAGCGGGATCTCGAGCCAGTTGATCCCAGCAATGTCGGGCCGGTTCAGGCGCCTGCCGTCGAGCAGGACCACGTGTCGAAGGTAGCCCGCCTCGGTGCCGAAGGCCCGCATGTCGACGATGGACTGCGAGGCGTTTCCGCTGTAGCTCGTGACATTCATGCCCACGAGCCCCGTGAGCACCTCGGGGACGCTCGTGGCGCCCGAGTTCTGGATGTCCTCGGCCGTGATCACCGTGACGTTGGCCGGGACCTTGCGTACCTCCCGGGCGTCGCGGGTGGCCGTGACGACCACCTCGCCCATCCGGTACTCGGGCCGGGCGGTCTGCGGCGCCGCCTGGGCAAGAACAAGCCCGGGAACGGCCAATAAGGCCGGCACGAGCAGGCACAAAACGACGAACCTCTTACGCATGCGAATCATGTCAACTCCTCCTTCCCCCTCGGGAATTGGTATGTGTCACACCGTCGGCCGAGTCTACTGGCTTGCGGCCCCCTACTCTCCGCGCCTTCCGGGCCCCCTGTGCCGGGGACCCGTGGCATCATGCGGATTTCGTTCCGCCCACAGTTGCGGGGCAGCGCCGGACTTCGACCGGCTTCCTCGCCCCGACGGCGATTGACGCCTCGCGTTTATCGGACTCCCTTTTCGTCCCTCGCTTCCTCAGGTCAGCGTGATCCTCGGCGATCCCGTAACGGGATGGCGGTCCACCAATACCGTTGTCTCGTAGGCCTTCCGGATGTGCTCTTCCGTGATGACGGACTCGACGGGCCCCGCAGCCTCGATGCGCCCGTCCTTCAGCAAAATGACGCGGCCGCAGTAGTGGGCGGCGAGGTTGATGTCGTGGGTCACGGCGATCACCGTGAGCTCCCGCTCGCGGTTGAGCGCCCGGATGCGGTCGAAGAAATCCGCCTGGTGCCGGATGTCCAGGAAGGCCGTGGGCTCGTCCAGGAGGATGAGTCTCGGCTCCTGCGCCAGCGCCCGCGCGATGAGAACCCGCTGGCACTCTCCCCCGGAGAGCGACCCCATGTCGCGGGCCGCCAGCCCGAGCGTGTCCGTCATCATCATGGCCTCCCTGGCGATGCGCAGGTCCTTCTCACCCTCGAAGCGCCAGCGGCCCAGGTGCGGCGATCGGCCCATGAGCACGACCTCCTCCACGGAGAAGGGGAAGGCCAGGGCCAAGTACTGGGGCACGACGGCCACGGAGCGGGCCAGGGCCTCGCGCCGCAGCCTGCCGATCTCCGTCTCCTCGAGGCGGACCTCGCCCTCCTGGGGCTTGAGAATCCCGTCGATGACGCGCAGCAGCGTCGTCTTGCCCGAGCCGTTGGGACCGATGACGCCGAGGAAGTCGCCCTTCTCCACCTCGAAGCGGATCCCCCGCAGGACCCACTGCTCACCGTATTTGAAACTCACCCTGTCCACGCTCAGAAGCGGCATCGGCCGGCCTCCGTCTTCTTCAGCAGGTAGATGAAAAAGGGCGCCCCGAAGAGGGCCGTGATGACCCCCACAGGAAGCTCGCTGGGCGCGAGAACCGTCCTGGCCACCGTGTCGGCGGCCACGAGGAAGGTCGCGCCGAAGAGGCAGCTCGCCGGCAGCAGGAGCCGGTAATCGGAGCCGAAGATCATCCGGATGAGGTGCGGCACGAGAAGCCCCACGAAGCCGATGAGGCCCGATAGCGACACGGCGGCCGCCGTGATGAAGGAGGCGGCAAAGAAGAGCACCCGCCTCGTTTTCTCGACGTCGACCCCGAGCTGCAGGGCCTGCTCTTCGCCGATGACGAGAAGGTTCAGGGCTCGGGAGTGCAAGTAGATGACGGCGAAGCCCGCCAGCAGGACCGCGGCCCCCAGGGAGGTCTGCCCGGTTTCCGCCAGCCCCAGGTCCCCCATGAGCCAGAACATGATCCCGTGGAGGCGCGTGCCCGAGGCCGTGGAGATCAGAAACATGATGGCCGCCGTGCAGAAGGCGTTCACGATGACGCCCGAGAGCAGCAGCGTCCCCGACGGGGTCTCGCCCCTGCGGCCCGCCACGCCGAATACGAGGACGATGGCCGCAAAGGAGCCCAGGGCGGCAAGCGCCGGGATGCCGAAGGGAAGGATGTCGAGCCCGACGATGATCCCGAGGACGGCGCCCACGGCGGCCCCGCCGGAGACCCCGAGGATGTAGGGGTCGGCCAGGGGGTT
The DNA here is from genome assembly GCA_002067855.1 of Syntrophaceae bacterium PtaB.Bin038. Classification (GTDB taxonomy): domain Bacteria; phylum Desulfobacterota; class Syntrophia; order Syntrophales; family UBA2192; genus UBA2192. Next base: position 510 of record MVQS01000075.1, on the reverse strand, counting down.
GCGCAGCAGCCCCTGGAACACGGCACCCGCCGTGGACAGGGTGGCGCCGACGACGGCGGCCAGCAGGATGCGCGGGATGCGGACGGAGAAGACGATGGTGTGCTCGGGCGAGGTATCGGACGCGAGGCCCTGCCTCAGCAGGGCGATCAGGTCGATCCGGTGGGGGCCGGTTACGGCGGCAATCGCCGCCACGGCCGCAAATACGACACCCAGCAGGGCGCAGACGCGGCTCACCCGCATCGGGGTTACCGCCTTGCCCGCCTCGATTCTCGATGCGACGGAAAGGGCAACGGCCGGAACGGCGAAAAGGGATGTGAAAAGGAAGAACCGGCTCACCGCAACCTCCCTCGAGGCTAACGGGATGGGCCAGTCTTCCGGCTTAGGGCGGCCTACTCTCCCGCCTTCCCATCATGGTGCCCATGACAGTGGCTCATCGGGATTTCGTTCCCATCACGGCTGCGGGGCAGCGGGGGATTTTCACCCCTCTTCCATCTGCCCACCCCCTTGGAT
>MVQS01000074.1 GCA_002067855.1 Syntrophaceae bacterium PtaB.Bin038 | reverse complement strand
GATGGCCTGGCCCGTCACCTCGCCGAGGGCGCCCAGCGCTTCCCGGAGGTCGAAGGCGGCAAACTCCGGCGAGAGGCCCCCGGAGAGGCCCTGCTCTGCCGCCCGCAGGGATGCGAAGGCGCGCTCCAGCGCGATCTTGTGCCGGAGGTTCGTGAGAACGGACTCGGATCGGCTTTCGCCGGCCGCGCGGCGGAGGGTGTCGTGGACGGCATCCCGCAGGGCCGCGATCCCTTCCCCCGTCCTGGCCGAAACCCGGAGGATTTCATTCCCTGCGATCGCCCCGGGAAGGGTTTCCGTATCGAGGACCGCGGGCAGATCGGCCTTGTTGACGGCCACGACGACGTTGTGGTCCCTGTTGGCCGCCAAGATGTCCCGATCCTCCGACGTCAGGGGGCTGCTCCCGTCCAGGAGGATCAGGACCACATCGGCCGCCGCTGCCTGCTGCCAGACGCGGTCGATGCCCTCCTTCTCGGCGGGGTCCGCCGCCTCCCGGATGCCGGCGGTGTCCACGTACCGCACCGGGATGCCCCGGATGCTGGCGCCCTCCTCGATGAAGTCCCGCGTGGTTCCGGGCAGGGGCGTCACGATGGCCCGGTTCTCTCCCAGCAGGCGGTTGAACAGGCTCGACTTGCCCACGTTTGCCTTCCCCGTGATGACGACCCGCGCCCCCTCGCGGATCATGCGGCCTTCGCCGTAGGTTGCCGTCAGCGCCTCGATCCGGGCCGTGATGTCGCGGAGCCGGTCCAGGAGCGCCTCCCTCGGGGCGGCCTCGACGCCGTCCTCTTCCTGGAAGTCGATCTCCGCCTCGAGCAGGGTCAGGATGTCCAGGATGGAGGCGCGCAACTCTCCGATCCGGCGCGACAGGTCGCCCCGGAGATGCGCAAGGGCGAGATCGAGCCCCCGCTGCGAGCGGGCCGTGATCATTTCCTGGACGGCCTCGGCCTGGGCGAGATCGAGGCGGCCGTTGAGAAAGGCCCGGCGCGTGAACTCCCCCGGTTCGGCGGGCCGGGCCCCGGCACGCAGAACGGCCAGGAGGACCGCCTCGAGGATGAGAGGACCTCCGTGGCAGTGGATTTCGAGGGTGTCTTCGCCGGTGAAGGAGCGGGGGGCCCGCATGAACGCCGCGAGGACCTCGTCCAGGACGCGGCCCGTGGCGGGACAGAGAATCTCGCCGTGGACGAGCCGGTGGGAGCGGAAGGCCTCCGCCGGTTTGCGCGGCCTGAAGAGGGCGCGCGCGATCCGCTCGGCTCCCGGCCCGCTGGCCCGCACGATCCCGATGCCGCCCGTGCCGGGCGGTGTGGCGATCGCCGCGATGGTGTCTGCCTGGGTCACCGGGGTCTCGGGCTGTAGGGGCGGCCGCTCCTGCCGGGCCTGACGATGATCTTGCGATTGGGGCCCTCACCGCGGCTCTTCGTGACGACGGAGTCGTCGTTCTGCAGGGTGAGGTGGATGATCCGCCTCTCGCGGGCCGTCATGTTGCCCAGCGTGACGGGTTTCCGGGTTTTCCGCACCTTCTGACTGACCTTCTCCGCCAGGGCCACTAGCGCTTCCTCGCGCTTCTTGCGGTAGTCCTCCGTGTCGACGACGACCTGCTTCTTCTCCCGGCCCTGCTTGCTGAGGATCTTGTTGACCACGTACTGCAGGGCGTCGAGGGTCTGGCCGCGCTTGCCGATGAGAAGCCCCTCGTCGGCGCCTTTCAGCGTGAGGCTGATCGCATCGGGCGTGTCCTCCACCTCCACCTCGGCCTGGATGCCCATGCGGGTGAGGATCTCGAGGAGGGTGCCCCTGGCCGCCTCCAGGGTCTCCGGCGAGGAGGCCACAGGTTCCGGCCGCGGCTCGCGGGGGGGCTGGGTCTCCCGGGCCGGGCGCGCCTCCCCGGGGTCCCGGTGCTCCCTCGGGGGCCTCGGCTCGCGGGGTTCCCGGTGCTCTCTCGGGGGCCGGGGCTCGCGGGGCGGGCGTGACTCCCGCTGTTCCCGATGGTCCCGGTGCTCCCTCGGGGGCCTCGGCTCGCGGGGTTCCCGGTGCTCTCTCGGGGGCCGGGGCTCACGGGGCGGTTGCACCGCGCGGGGTTCCGGCGTTTCCGGGGGCGTCGGGGCCTGCGCCCCGGCGGTCCTCTCCTTTTTTTCCCCAGGCATCTCGAAACTCATGTCCAGGTTCAGGAGGCTGGCCTTGATCCGGGCCTTCCTCGACCCGACGAGGCCGAGAAAGCCAGAGGAGCCCTCGGAGAGGATCTCGATGTTGAGCTTCTCGCGGGGGACGTCGAATTCCCGGCATGCCTTCTCGATCGCTTCATCGATGGTCTTTCCTTCGATTTCGAGGACCTTCATGTGTCAGCACCTCACGCGGCGGGAGACTTGTTGATGTAGTACTGCTGGCCGATGCTCAGAACGTTGTTGACGAGCCAGTAGATCACGAGCCCCGAGGGGAAGTTGAGAAAGAGGAACGTGAAGACCACGGGCATGAGGAGCATCATCTTCTGCTGCATGGGGTCTCCCATGGGCGGCGTCATCTTCTGCTGGATCAGCATGGTCGCGCCCATGATGATGGGCGTGATGTAGTAGGGATCCTT
>MVQS01000073.1 GCA_002067855.1 Syntrophaceae bacterium PtaB.Bin038 | reverse complement strand
GGTTCGTGAAGACGTTGGCCCCGGTCCTCAGGTTCCGCATGGTGCAGGTGATCGTCGTCCCGGTGAGGTCGCAGGACTTGAGTTTGTTGTCCGTGTCGTAGTCCTTGATCCAGATGTTCAGGGCCGGGCCGGTCGACCCCTGCCTCAGCTCGAGCGGCGTGATAGTCGCCCAGGCCGGGGCGGCCGCAGCCGCGAGGGCGGCGGCATAGAGCAGAATTAGTGCGATGCGCTTCATGGGTTCCTCCTGATTTTGATGGTCCGCGCTTTATTGTCGATCTGAATCTCGCGGGCCTGATTGTCGACCGTCACCGGGCGCGCGGCGTTGTCGATGATGATGGTCCAGTATGGGATGAACGTCGGCGTCGCCGTGGCGGTCCGCGTGAAGGTCGGAGTTGCCGTTCGGGTGGGCGTGGCCGTGAACGTCGGCGTGATCGTCGGCGTCGGCGTCGGGGTCAGCGTGGCGTAGTTCTCCACCACGGAGATGAAGTCGAGAACCATCGCGCTGTTCCCGCTCGTCCAGAGCCAGCTCATCTGCCCCTGAGTAGCATACTTTGTGCTGTCCACCTCCAGGACCTTCGTCGTGGCCGTGACATAGGCAGCGGTGTATAGGGGGTTGAAGACGGGGTCGAAGTATACGATGAGGTGGCTTGAATCATCCACGATGGTCAGGGCCGACTTGAAGTAGTTCGGGCGCGGCCCGAGTCCTGGTGCGGAGCCTGTCGCCACGACCGTCGTATTCCCGACCGAGTCGAACTCCTTGAGGCGGATGGCCGTGATTGTAGCACTGGATGCGTCAACCTCGACATGCAGCGCTCCTTCCGGCCCCTGCCGGAAGGTAAATCCCTTGATCGGGTTGATCTCGAACAGCTCCAAAACCTTCAGCCCGATGTTATACATGACCGGATAGATGATAGTCCCGAGGTTGAAAATGCCCCCGGTGTATCCCTTGCCCGTCCCGGTGTTCTTATTCACAGCTGCTCCCCAGAATAATCCCCCGTACCCCACCTTCCAAATATCAGCGAGGTCAGACCAGATGCCTCCGTCCCAATCGTAATCCGGGAGCCAGTTGTTGAGCTGGAACTGAGCCCACTGGTCCGGCAAATAAACAAAATTGTCGGCATGGGTCAGCGTGTTCACTCCTGGCGTGAGCGTGGAGGTCGGCGTGCAGGTGGGAGTGGGCGTCTGTGTATGCGTGACTACTTCTGTCTCGGTTGGCGTGGCCGTGGGCGTGTCGGTAGGCGTGCTGGCCGAGGAACCTAGAACATTGAAATTGTCGAAAAACGGAGAATAAGCATAAGTACCACCTACTTCTGAATTATTGGTATATAGCCCTGTTCTTAAATCGGTTTTGTTTTCGTCCCCGACGTAATAAGTTATTCTCAACGTATCGGCAAAAGTGCTCGCACCATTTGCCCCTGTATAAACAGTCAGTGTGGCTCCATTGTCATCACACCGAATTGGATTATACCTTGTATGGCACCATTCGCAAGGCAGTGTAGTCCAATCCTGCAAAAGCGAATACGCGAGCGGTGAATTTGTCTGGTCGCTGACTACCACATAGGTTCGATATTGGTCAGAGCCGAAACGAAGGCGCCACTCGTAACGGAATCCGAAGAAATAAAAATCAGACGTGCTGGCCTGGCGTATCTTCATCCCGGAATGGGTCGCAGCCGAGCTCTTATACGGGGGATAGTAGGGATAAACAGTGCAGGTATACCGGAACGGGTAGCCGTAAGCCGTGGATGTGGTGCTGACGCTCATCGCACCCATACCTCCGGAATTGGCAATACACAACTTTGTGACAGCCGAATACGTCCCTACCTGCCACATTCTATTGCCGGCGTCATCCTGCCATTTATACCCGCTAAGCGAAACGTCCAGGCTCATGCCGGTAACAGGTTGTGTATAGCTGCCACCCTGGTTGAAATCATCAGCCGCAATTGTGGCGTCATAGTCAGCCCACGCTGGCGCAGAGAACAAAAAGACGGCGAGGGCCAGGGTAGTCAGCCCAAAGCCCTTGCCGATTGCGCCGATCATCCGTGAGGTGAAAGAGCGCAAAGATTTCATTTTGAGCCTCCGATCCCGATTTCAATACGTTCCAGAACCACCGGCGAGCCAGCGGCGCAGGGTGTCAGGCGCGGGTCGCCCTCGCACCACCTGGGCGACTGGCATCCGACGAGGAGGATGGCCACCGAGATCATGGCCCAGAGGAACAGGGCGAGCAGCGCGAGCAGCGTGAAGTTCTTCATCGCTTGCCTCCGACGAGGTAGATGGCCGTGCATCCGCAGTTAATGACGTTCTCCGCGCTCGCGTCCGGGTCGTGTGGCCTCATCATGGTCTCCCCGCCGACGATGAAGGGCTCGTCGATCGGGATGGCGTCGTCCGGGCCGTACTGCTCGGCCGCGGCCAGGTGCGTCTCCCGGGGCGCGTGTTCGTTCCCCGAGTGCTGCCAGTATTTTGTGACCTCGGCGCCGAACTCCTCGGCCTCGTTCTTGACCTGGTCCCAGGACCCCTGCTCGTAGACGTCGTGCGTCTCCGTCTTCGCGATCGTCCGCCAGTTCGTCTCGAGCATCCCGAACGAGTGCGCGGTCTCGTCGATCGAGAACCCGGCCCGGATGTTCGCCTCGAGCCGGTCGACCAGCTGGTCCCGCAGGGTGGGCGTGATCTCGGTCGTGACGATCTTGAAGGCCTTCTGCTGGATCGCCCGGAGGACCTCGTCCGAGATGACCGGGGGGCGCCCGAGGTCCAGGGCCGCCTGCGTGGCCGAGGAGATGTAGGCCCCGGTCTTGACCCCGGTGAGCACCTTGACCATCCGCTCCTCATCGGCGCGGTCGATCAGCCGGTCCCGGTAGTACGCGAAGTTCGGGACGGCGGAGTTCGTCCAGGCGCGCGGGTCGCTGATCCTCAGCCGCTCGGAGACCCTGCCGGCGCGGCGCACGACCGTCTCGTCCGCCGGGATCTCGATGGCCTCGGAGGCCCTGATCGGCTTCCCGAGGGGTCGGGCCGAGAGGATCTCGAGCCTGGCCCGGGCCACCATGCGGGCGAGATAGGCACGGATCGCCTTGCCGATGATCCGCTCCGTCTTCATCGCGTCGCCGATGCGCACCCGGACGAGCTTCATCCGAGGACGTCCTGGTAGGTCTTCTTCCCGTTCCCGTTGGTTCCCTTGCTGAGGTTCTTCAGCACCCCCACGAGCGCGTCCGGATCCAGGCTCCTGAAGAGGGCGACGAGCTGGTCCACGCTTTCGGCGGTCTCCTTCTCATCGCCGGCAGCAGGCTCAGGGGCGCGCTTGGCGGCGCCTTCCCCCACGGGAGGTGGCGCCGGCGTGGCCTGGGCCGCCTGGACGTCTTTCATGGCTTTCTCGATCTCGGCCTCTCCGGAGAGCTCGTCCAGGGCCGCGTCGATCTCCTGGATCTCAAAGGCCTCCATGGCGAGCCGGGCGGCGTCCCGGTCCGTGATGAGCGCCCCGTTGTTCGCGGAGATGAGCGACGCGATGTACTTCTCCAGCTCCTTCATGACGATCGGCGGGAAGGTGAGCTGATAACCCCGGTCCTCTTCGGTCTCCGTGTCAATCTCGTCGATGTCCTTGACCCTGCCGGCCAGGCGCCCGGTCAGGACGGCCACGTCGATCGCGAAGTCAATGATGTCGCAGAACACGGACTCCCACATCCGCTGCTCGCCCTGGATCATCTTGACGACCGGGAGCTCCATGGCGGTCGCCGTCGCCAGGTTCCCGGTCGAGGCGTCGCCCATGTAGTGCTCGCCGAACCCGAGGCCGGCGAAGAGATACAGTTTGAGGGCGCGCATGTCCTCCTTGCGGTAGTGCGCCCCCGTGTCGCGCTGGGTGACCCAGTCCCGGCTCAGGGCGTCGTTCTCGGCGTAGTCGCTCGCGGCCGCCCGCGCCGGGTTGCTCCCGTCGGTCTTCGTCCTCCAGAAGGCGAGGATCTTGTCCAGAGTCGTCTTTCCGCCTTTGAGGATCTTTTCCTTCCACCCGACCTCGGCGTTCGCGTGGGACAGGGCCGCGCCGTCGTCGGCCATCGCCTGCGCCTCGTCCGCCGCGTCGTAGATCGCCTGGATGAACGAGGCCCCGCGGTTGGACCCGAAGAACTCGTTCAGCCCGACGTGGTACACGAGCCCGCGGTCCAGCTCCTCCTGGGACGCCTCGAGGAGTTTATAGCGCATGGACCGGTGGAGGACCTTCTTCGTCTCCCCCGGGGTCGCCCACTGGTTCGAGGCGAAGTCCCACTTCTTGGCGCTGTGCTTGACGAGGAAGAACGCCAGGCGCGACGGCTCCTCCGGGTCCGTGATGACCTCCTCGATGTCCTGCGGGTCGATGGGATAGATCTGGATGGCGCTGGTCTTCGGGTCGATCTTGACCAGGAGGTTCAGCTCGCCGGAGAGCAGCGTCTCCTTGTGCCGCTTCTGCTGGGCCCTGAAGCTGAAGAGGTTGCGCTGGTTCCGCGGAGACCACCAGAGATCGTTGACGATCTCCTGAACCTCGTCGCTGTCGCACTTGGGGATGTCGATCCCGCGCCCGAAGACGAAGTCGGTGTGCAGCCGGATGCCGCCCTGGATGTACCCGTCCTCCATGTACTTCTGGAGGTTGCGCTTCGTGTTCCGCGCGACGTTCTTGGACGTCCGCGGCGCCGGGTCCCCGATGCTCGCGCCCTGGACGTTGTCCCACCCGATCTCGTCCATGAGGAGGTCGAACAGGTCGGCCGCTTCCGCCATCGTCCTTGCGCGCGCGCCCTGCTCGGCCTTCCCGGTCATCCGGTCCCTGTATTTTTTGAGGCTGTCGATGAGGCCCATGGTCATCTCCTCCTGAGCATTTTGTAGAGCTTCGCGTAGGGGATGGCCGGCGTGTCCGCCGGTGGCGGCCTGTGCCCGCCGTCTCGCTCCACCCACCGTTCCAGGTTCCTCGCCGCGACGCACGCCGCCCGGGCGAAGGCCCAGTGGTCGGGCCTGCCCTCCGGCGTCGTCCAGCGCTTGATCGGCGTCCCCGTTCTCCCGATCGTGTCGATGATCTGGACCGGGGCCATGAAGTGCGCCTTGACGTCCTTGTGCCTCGCCAGCGCC
>MVQS01000072.1 GCA_002067855.1 Syntrophaceae bacterium PtaB.Bin038 | reverse complement strand
AGCACGAAAACCGTCGACTACATCCGCCGCGACCTGCCGCCGGGCCGCAAGAGCGACTACGTCCGGATTGCCTGCTCGAACGGCTCGGGGGCCTTCTCCCTCGACCTGCGCGAGGGCAGGCCCGTGGTGGAGGATCTCCCGAAGAGGCAGCGGCAGGACGACCGAGCCGTCACGGAGGTGCTGAAGACCCTCCAGCAGTTCCCCGTCCGGAACCTGCACCGCAAGGCCGACCTGGCGACGATCCCCTGGTCCGCGAGGCTGGATTTCCACCGGAAGGACGGGACCGTCTACCGGGTCGAACTGGCGGAAAAGGACGGGCGGCACTTCGCCCGCGCCGGGGCGATGGCCGGCGCCTCAACGGGGATGGCAGGAGGAGAAGGCGGGGACAAGGCGACGGATGCCTCGCAGCCGGTCCTCGACACCGCGGGGGCCTTCAACCGGGACCACGGGGACTGGGTCTACGAGATCGACCCCTCGTGGATGCGCGTGGCCCGGATGACGCAGAAGGACCTGCTGGAGTAATCCGCACAGCGGATTCCTGGAAGGTAAGAAGTTATGAAGATAGGAAGTTAGGAAAAACCAGGCTATCGTCTCCCTTTCCCCTGTTCCGCTCTTCCGCTCCTCTGCTCTTCCTCACTTCAGGGCCTTTGGCCCTTCCCCGTCGGGAACGTCAGCTCCCCCCCGTAATACCCGATGACGCTCACGATCGGGGCCAGCGACAGAAGCATCGCGATGTAGACCCAGTGGCCGGCACCCGCCTCGTCCATCACGCCGGGCACGCAGAACCGCCAGACGAAGGCCGCCGACGCGATCGCCAGCAGGACCCAGGACAGACGCATCTTGACGGTTACGGGAGGCATGGGCCTGGCCCCGTAGTTGAGCCACCAGGTGAACCAGCCCGTGAGCATCGACGGCGGCATGAAGAGGATCCCGCCCGCCAGGCAGTGGAAGGCCGTGATTTCGAGGGCCTTCTCCCCCGTGAGCATGTAGAGGATGTCGAAGAACGTGGCCGAGTACATGAAGACGATGGGGAAGTGAACCACCATCGGGTGGGGGTGGCGGCGCAGGAACGGGATCCCGTCGAGCAGGCGCGCGAGCCAGCCGGGGACGGCGGTCTCGCCGGCGGTCTCCTTTTGCAGCGTGCCCGCCCGCCGGACCTTCTCCAGCACCTCCCTGCCGTGGGGGGCCGCCGCGATGTCCGCGGAGAGGTCCCGGCCGGCCCGGTGGCGCTTCATGTGCAGGCCGCCCCTCCAGAGCCTGCTTGCGCTCACGTCGTAGACGACGCCGTCGACGGCCACGCAGGCCCGTTTCCCGTCGCTTCCGT
>MVQS01000071.1 GCA_002067855.1 Syntrophaceae bacterium PtaB.Bin038 | reverse complement strand
CTTGACGAACTTCAGCAGGTGAAGGCCGTCGACGTGGGGCATCTTGAGGTCCGTGATGACCAGGTCGTACTTGTCCTCGATGAAGACGTCCATGGCCTGGCGGCCGTCGCCGACCCCCTTGACCTCGTACCCGTAACTTCTCAGCAGTTCCGCGAGGTTGTCCCGGCTCAGCTCGTTGTCCTCGGCGATGAGGATCCGGATGTTCTTCATTTCCTTCTTGATTTTGCTGTCTGCCATGGCCGGTTTTTCTGCCGCTCCTCAAGGGTGGGGTGTTGTCGGGCAAAACGTGATGAAGAGGCCTTACACGGAGCCCCCGGCGGGCCCTTCCGGCGAGGCGCCCTCGACGGGTACGCTCCGGCGGCGGGGATCGCGTGTATCGGTTGTTCTTTAAGCAACCCGGGATGTTAACAAAATTTTGACATTAGTCAACCAGAAATATCAACGGGATCGCGCGCCATCCGGCGGCACGATCCCTAAAGTTTTGTCCCGCCGAACCGATCTCCATTATGACAAAACTTTGGGTCGGACGATGACCATATCCACGTACCAGATCGACAACATCCTGAAGGCGTACAGCCGGCAGAACAAGGTCGCCTCGTCGCCCCCATCGCCGGCGGACGGCCGGAAGGCCGGCCCGGTGTACGCAGACGTGGTCTCGCTCAGCGCCGATCAGCAGAAACCGGAGGTCTTCGACAAGATCTCCTACAGCCTGATGGACGTTCTCCTGAAGGGCAGCAAATCCAAATAGAACCCTACGCGATTCGCCGAGCGGGGGACCGATCCGAAGGGGGCCGCGAGCCCCCATCACATGATCCCGGTAGGCTTCTTTGAGACCGCATGTGACCGGCCTTCGCCTCTAAACAAGGCCGCCTGCCCAGGATTGCCCCCGGCGGACGCGAAGGGCTCGACGCGAAGGACGGGATCGCCGCAATGAAGGGTTCGGAAGCCGCCGGAAACGAATTCAGGATCATGCCCTGGAATTCATCCGACAAGAGGACCATCCTCGTCGTCGACGACGACCCCGCCGTGCGCAGCCTCATCGTCGAGGCCCTGCGGCAGGACGGCGGGTACATCGCCACCGAGGCGGCCGACGGCAAGGAAGCCCTCGAGGCCCTGACCTCCAACCTCTACGACCTGGTCATCAGCGACATCCACATGCCCGGCATGAACGGGATGGACCTGCTGAGCCGCATCCGCGAGATCAACCCGGCCATCTCCGTCATCCTGATCACCGCCTTCCCCTCCGTCGGCCTCTCCGTGTCGGCCATGAAAACGGGGGCCGTCGATTTCATCACGAAGCCCTTCCGGATCGACGAGCTGCTCTACAAGGTGAACATCTACCTGCGGGAGAAGTCGATGCTGTCCGTCGACGGTCTCCTGGGCAAGGCCGAGCAGGAGAAGCTGCGCGACAAGGTCCGCCGGATCTCGGCCAAGGGGTTCATCTACGACTTCATCGAGCGGCTCGGGGTGAGCAATGACAACGTCTTCCGCGTCATCGCCGACCTCGCCCTCAAGGTCTCCGGCGGCGAGCACTGCGCGATCCTGCTCTACGACCGGGAGACGGGCGAGTTCCTGCCCAAGTTCACAGGCAGCGTCGACCGCGTCCCCCCGCGCCACACCCTGCCCTGGCCGAAGAAACTGCTGCGGGAGGTCGTGGAGAAGAAGGACGGCGTGCTGCTCAACGTCCCCGACGCCTGGGGTGCGTCCTCGATCCTCTGCGCCCCGCTCACGATCCGCAGCAACGTGTTCGGCATCCTGGGACTCTGGAAGAGCGGCAGCGGCGCGTACTTCACGGACCAGGACCTGCACGTGATCCTCAGCCTTGCCCGCCGGGCCTCGCTGAACCTGGAGAACAAGGTCCT
>MVQS01000070.1 GCA_002067855.1 Syntrophaceae bacterium PtaB.Bin038 | reverse complement strand
CAGCATGACGGCGATCCCGAAATTGATGGGGATCCCCGTGCTCTTCATGTAGTAGTTGAACGTCAGGTCCTTGAACTCCTGCGCCGTGTAGGCCGCAAGCCCGGTGCCCCGCGCGATCCGCCCGGTCAGCTCCTGCGGGTCGACGCCGCCGGCCGCCTTGACGAGCACGAAGGACAGGAGCTTGCGCTCCCGCGGGGCGAAGGTCGTGGCCCGGCTGTAGGTCGTATAGACCACGGGCTGGGACTGGAAGGTGCGCAGCACCCGGCAGATGCCCACCACCACGGCGCGCCGGTCGTTGATCTCCAGGACGTCCCCCACCTGGAGGGGGATCGGCTTCCCGCCGGGCTCCTTCGGCTTCTTGGCGAGCCGCGTCGACGCCCCCACGTCGTTGACGATGATCGCGTCCTGCCGGCGCAGATCCGCGAGGCTGCCCTCGAGCATGACGGGCGGCCCCCCGATGAGGGTCGCGTCGTCGAGGCCCAGCAGGTTGACGATCTGGAAGTTGCCGTCCTCGAGGCGCGCCTTGAGGAGCCCCTTGTAAAGGGGCACGGCCCACTCGACGCCGGCGATGCCGCGCACCCGGAAAAGCTCGGTGTCCTGCAGCGGCTTGACGTCGTCGATGAACTGCACCTTGGGGTCCATGACCCAGATGTCGGGCTGGGAGAGGTCGTTGATGAAGCTGTAGGTGCGGGTCATGAGGCCCACGAAGATGGAGGACTGCTGGGTGATGAGCAGGGCCGCGAAGGTGAGCCCCATGATGAGGCCCAGGTACTTGCCGCGATCCCCCATGAGCATTTTCAAGGCGATGCGGTACATTCAGGGCCCTCCCCGCATGCGGATCGTGGAACGGGAGCGAACAGGCCGTGCAGCCCTTCAAAGCTGAGAAAGTATAAAAAGGCGCCCCGCAGGGTGTCAACGTCAAAGTGGGGGCCTTCCGCCCGGCGCCCGCTCGTCAGACGCCCCTGGCCGCGTAGTAGCCGCAGAGGCCGTGGACGCCCCCGCCGGGCGGCGTGGAGGAGGAGCAGAGGTAGACGTCGCCGCGCGAGGTCCGGTAGGGAAAGAGCGAGAGGACCGGGCGGCTGTAGAGCTGGCGCAGGTCCTGCACGCCGCCGTTGATGTCGCCGCCGACGTAATTCGCGTTGTGGCGCTCCATCGCCGGGGCGGGCATGCTGCTGCGCGCCAGGATGAGCGACCGGAAGCCGGGCGCGTGGCGCTCGATCCGCTCCTCGATGACCGGCGTCATGTCCTCCGGCGACCCGTGCGGGACGTGGCAGTAGGCCCAGGCGGTGTGGCGGCCCGCCGGCGCCCGCGTCGGGTCGCAGAGGCTCTGCTGGGCGAGGACCACGTAGGGCGCGCGGCAGGTCCTCCCCTCGTGGGCGTGTCGGATCGAGGCGGAGATTTCCTCGAGGGATTCCCCCAGGTGCACGGTGCCCGTCCTTTTGCACGCGTCGGCCTTCCACGGGATGGGCCCCGCCAGGGCCCAGTCGGCCTTGCAGACGCCGGGGCCGTAGCGGAACCGGGCAAGCTTCGCGCGGTAGCCCTCGGAGAGGTTGAGCCCCCCGATCGCCAGGAGCTGCCGCGGCGTCACGTTGAAGACATAGCGCCCGGCCCGCGGCAGGTCGCCCATCGATCGCACCTCGACGCCCGTCCGGATCTCCCCCCCGCTCTCCGTGAAACAGGCTGCCAGCGCGTCGGCGAGTCTCTGGGAGCCCCCCCTGACGACGGGCCAGCCCACGCCGTGGGCGAGCAGGGCGAGCAGGATGCCGAAGGCCGCCGTCGCGGGCTTCTCCAGGGGGATCATGGCGTGGGCCGCAAGCCCCGCGAAGAGGGCGCGCGTCCGCGCGTCCCGGAACGACGCCTCCGCGAGGCCCCGGGCCGTCCGCAGGGCCTTGAGGCCGAAACGGGCCATGAGGAGCGGGTGTGCGGGGATCGGCAGGGGCTTGAGAATGTCGGCCAGGAGCTTCTCGTGGCTCCCCGCGAAGGGGCCGACGAGCGCGCGCCAGGCGCCGCCGTCGGGGCCGAGACCGTCGGCCGTCGCGCCGAGCGACCGGTGCAGGCACAGCGCTGTTCCGTCCTCGAAGGGGTGGGCGAGGGGGATCTCGGGATGGACCCACTCGAGGCCGAAGCGCTCGAGCCCGAGCTGCCGGAAGAAGGGCGACGAGAGGGCCAGAGGCTGGACGGCGGAACAGATGTCGTGGACGAAGCCGGGAAGCGTGAGCTCCGCCGAGCGCGCACCGCCCCCGATCGTCTCGCTCGCCTCGACGAGCAGAACGTGCCGAAACCGCCTCGAGAGCGTGATGGCCGCGGCCAGCCCGTTGGGCCCCGCTCCCACGACGACGGCATCGTAATGATCTCGAGCAAAGGACACGGGCGGTTGACCTTTTTCTCCCGCGCGCAGAGCCTGTCCCTCGAGGGAGAGGGAAATGCCGGCGTCAGGGGCGCAGCGCCCTTTTCAGCAGGTAAAAGGGCATATAGAGGCTGGAGAGCACGGGCGCGCTGAGCAGCATGTTGCCCGCCTCTCCCCACTGGAACCTGCCGTCGACCAGCGTGTCCCGCTGCTCGACGGTTCCCCGCACGCCGAGCCTCGCGGCGAGGTTGCCGAGCGTGGTATGCCAGAAGCGGTCCTCCTGGCCGCCCGCGCCGATGCGGAAGGAGAGCTCCATGAGCGGGTCGCCGGGCCTGAAGAGCGGGTGCACCTGCACGACCACGGCGTCGCCCTCGCGGAAGCTGCTGAAGGTGATCCAGCCCGCGATGACGTGTCCCTCGATGCTGATGAAGCTGAAGGCGGTGTCGGCGACGTAGAGGACCATGAGGCCCGTGGCGACCACGAGCCCGCCCGGCAGGCGCAGGTTCAGGACGGCCACCGTGCCGGGCGCGATCGGCGCCCCGCCGGAGGCGAAAAAGCGGTTGCCTCCCGGCCAGAAATCGGGGAATTCCGCCTTCCACAGCGTGACGATCTCACGGGGCTCCGGGGCCTTGCCTTGGATGCGCAGGCGGTAGCGTTTGTCCCGGAGCTGCCCGAAGCCCCGGACGGGACCGGCAAGCTCCCGGCCGCTGACGTTGATCTCCATCGCCTCGTCGGGGATGAGGCCCGCCGAGAGCCGCTCGACGGAACGCGCCCAGCCGGGCTGGAGCGGGCCTTCATAGGGCGGTGAAAAGGCGGGCCGACCGGCGGGAAAGCCCTTCGCCGCGATCGCCTGTCCCTCGCTTTCGAATACGGTCACGATCTCGTCGAGCCTCGTCAGGCGGAAGACGTCGCGCAGCGCGGCCGTGAGGCCGCAGACCGCGACCCCGGCCCCCCCGGCCCTGGCGCGGACGGCGTTTGCGACGAGCGCCCCCGCCCCCTCCGGATCCATGTGCGAAAGGGCCGAGAGGTTCAGGAGGAGGCGAGCCGATCGCCTGAGGCCCTCTTCGAAGGCCTTTCGCAGCGGCTCCTCGCAGGACGCATCGAGGACGCCCCGGACATCGAGAATGAGAACACCCGCTGCGGCCTCGCGGGGCTCGACGACGCATTCCCCCTGCCCGGCGGGCCGCGCCTCGCTCGAAAACTCCGTGGGCGCAAGGGTGTGCGTCTCGGCGAGGCGCTCCCGCGCCAGACGGATGCGGTGGGCGTAGCCGGGCAGCGCGTGCAGGGCGAGACTCACGAAGGGGTTCTCCGCCATCCGGTCGAGATAGGCCAGCTGGCTTGCCCGCCCCACGAGCGCCTGGGCGTAGGTCGGGTAGGCGTGGGTCAGGGCATGGAACGCGTGAAGGGGCTTCTTCATCGCACGGATGAGCGCCGCCTCGTGGATGACCTCGGCCGCGGCCTCCCCCAGGATGTGCGCTCCCGCGATGCGCCCCCGGCGGTCGCAGAGAAACTTGGCCATCCCCGTCCTCGTGCCGTCGACGAGCGCGCGGCGCATCGTCTCGTAGGGAAAGCGGTAGACGCGAAGGCCGCGGCCGCCTCTCCTGCGCGCCTCATCCTCCGTCAGGCCCACCCAGGCCAGCGGCGGCTCGGTGAAGACGACGGTGACGTTGTTGCGGTAATCGACGCTGCGCTTGACGGGAAGGCAGGCGTTGGTGGCCGCCACGATCCCGTGGGCCTCGGCCGTCGAGGCGAGCAGGTAGGGCCCGGCGATGTCGCCGCAGGCGTAAATGTGGGATGCCGAGGTGCGCAGCCGGCGGTCCGTGACGATGCCCCGGGCGTTGAACTCGACGCCCGCCTTATCGAGGGAAAGCCCCTCGAGGTCGGGCTTGCGCCCCACGGCGACGAGCACGCGCTCGGCCTCGACCTCCTCCCGCACCCCATCCTGCCTTTCCAGGGCGACGGCAATGCCGCCGGGTCTGCCGTCGACCCCCACGGCCCTCGTCCCGGCAAGCAGGCGGATGCCGTCTGCCCGCAGCGTCGCGAGCAGCCGGTCGACCAGATCGCCGTCGGCCGACGGAAGAAGACGAGAGGCCATCTCCACGACGGTGGTCTCCACGCCCAAACGCCCGAAGGCCGAGGCGTACTCCAGGCCGTCCACGCCGCCGCCCAGGATGACGAGCGACCGGGGCAGGGTCTCCAGCCGGTAGAGGGTTTCGTTGGTGAGAAAGTCGACGGCGGCAAGTCCCGGGATATCGGGGATGAGGGGGGTCGTGCCCGCGGCGATGATGAACTTCTTCGCCGAGAGGGTCTCTTCGCCCGCGCGGATCCGGTGCGGATCGAGAAACGCTGCCTGCGCCGGGACGATGCGGATGCCGATCCGCTCGAAGGTCTCCGGGAGGTCCTTCTCGTAGGCCGTCCGGACGATGTCGCGGATGCGGGGCATGATCCGCGCGCCCTCCAGGCCGCCCGCGGGCAGGCGTAGCAGGCCCAGGCGCTCGAGGTGCGCCATCTCGCGGCTTGCGTGGCCCAGCCGGATCAGGGCCTTGCTCGGGATG
>MVQS01000069.1 GCA_002067855.1 Syntrophaceae bacterium PtaB.Bin038 | reverse complement strand
TCGCGGCTCGAGCGGCAGATCCAGCTCAACCAGGAACTGTTCAACATGCTGGAGCGCAAGCACCAGGAGGCCCAGATCACCAACGCCGAGCGCGTGGAGACCGTCCAGATCATCCGGCCGGCCCTCGAATCCCGGGAACCGTCCAATGCCCCCAAGATCAAGGAGAAGGCCTTCGCGGGCTTTCTCATCGGGCTGATCCTCGGCATCGCCCTCGCCTTCCTCGTCGAGATGTTCGACACCTCGCTCGGGGCCATCGAGGAGATCGAGAGCCTGCTGGGCGTCCACGTCCTGGGGCTCATCCCCCACGTGAGCCAGCAGGAGATCAAGGAGACGCTCAAGGAGAAGTACGCCGAGGACGTCGACACGGAGGTCGCCGAGCGCGGGGCGCGCCTCGTCTCGCACTTCGCGCCCAAGTCCCGCCTGGCCGAGAGCTACCGCGCCATCCGGACGAACCTGGCCTTCGCCTGCCTGGACAAGGACATCAAGACGATCGTCCTGACCAGCTCCTCGCCCGAGGAGGGCAAGACGACGTCCATCGTCAACCTGGCCATCACGATGGCCCAGGGCGGCAACCGCGTCCTGCTCATCGAGGGCGACCTGCGCAAGCCCATGATCTCCCGGATGTTCGGCATGGACTACGTGCCGGGCCTCTCCGACGTGCTCCTGGGCAGCTACGAGTGGCGCAAGGTCGTGCGGACCATCTCCGACATCATGACGGGCACGCTCAGCACCGACGACATCCTGCAGACGCCCGGAATCGAGAACCTCCACATCCTCTCGTCGGGGACGATCCCGCCGAACCCCGCGGAGCTGATCTACTCCAAGGCGATCGGCGAGTTCATCGCCGAGGTCCGCGCCGCCTACGACTACGTGCTCATCGACGCCCCGCCGCTGCTGGCGGCGACGGATGCGGCGCTTCTGGCCGCCAAGGCGGACGCCGTCGTGATGGTCTACCGCGTGGGCCGGATCCCGCGGGGGGTGCTCAAGCGCGCCAAGGCGCAGCTCGACAACGTCAAGGCCAACGT
>MVQS01000068.1 GCA_002067855.1 Syntrophaceae bacterium PtaB.Bin038 | reverse complement strand
CCAGGAGGTCCGGGTCCGGGGGAAAGGGACGGCCACCCGCTACAGCCAGACGCTGCGCGAGCAGATGATGTACGTTGCGCTTCCCATCCGGAAGGGGCAGGAGATCGTCGGGTACATCCGTCTCGCCCGTCCGCTGGACGACGTGCGGAAAACCGAGGAAGCCTTCACGGGCATCCTGATCCGTTCCTTCCTGATCGTGCTCGTCGCCTCCGCGCTCGTGGCGATGTTTTTTTCCCGGCGGCTGACCATGCCGATCCGGGACATGGAGCAGTTCACGGAGCGGCTCAAGAGGGGCGAGACGCCCGGAACGCTCCTGATCCGTTCCTCCGACGAGATCGGGGTCCTGGCCGAAAACATCAACTACATGGTGGCGGAGCTGCAGAAGAGGATCGCCGCGCTCCAGGAGGAAAAGGCCAAGGTCGAGGCGGCCTTCTCGAGCGCCATCGACGGGGTCCTGATCCTGGACCGGGACGGCAGGATCGAGGCGCAGAACGACGGCATGCGGTCCATCCTCGGCGGCCGGTACGGCGACATCCTCGGCAAGACCCCCCTGGAGGCCTTTCGAAGCCTGGAGCTCCAGAAGGCGCTGGACATGTACAGGGCCGCGGGAGGACCCGTCTCCCAGGAACTGGAGTTCCGGGAGGACCCGCAGACCGTCCTGGACGTGAGCATCACGCCGGTGCGGGGCTGGTCCGAGGGGCAGGAGAAGACGATGCTCGTCTTCCACGACGTGACGCGCCTCAAGAAACTCGAGCGGATGCGGGTCGATTTCGTGGCCAATGTGACCCATGAGATCAAGACGCCCCTGACCGCCATTACGGGTTTCGTCGAGACTCTCCAGGAGGGGGCCATCGAGGACCGGGAAACGGCGAAAAAATTCCTGACCACGATCGCGCGGCACGCCGGGCGCCTCAACCGCCTCGTGGAGGACCTGCTCACGATTTCCAACATCGAGCTAGGCGAGACGCGCTTCTACTTCGAGAGTGTCGCCCTCTCGGGCATTGCGGAGAGCGTGCTGCACCTCGTTCTGACGAAGGCCGGGGAGAAGGGCATCGCCATTGCCTCGGAGATCCCCGAGGACCTGCCTCCCATCCGGGCCGACCGGGACCGCCTCAGCCAGGTGCTGATCAACGTCCTGGACAATGCCGTCAAGTTCACGCCCGAGGGAGGCCGCGTGAAGCTCTCCGCAGGGGCGGCGGACGGGGAAGTCATCGTGCGGGTCGCGGACACGGGCATCGGCGTGCCGCGAGACGAGATCGGCCGGCTGGGCGAACGCTTCTACCGCGTCGACAAGACCCGATCCCGCGAGCTCGGGGGCACGGGGCTGGGTCTCTCCATCGTCAAGCACCTCATCGCGGCCCACGGCGGCCGCATGGAGATCGAAAGCCAACTCGGCCGGGGTACGACGGTGTCCCTCTTTTTCCCGGTCTGGCGCGAGACGGTCTGAATGGCCTGTCCCCCGGCCGGGGGAAGACCCGCAGCGGTTCCCGTCAGCACTGACGTTCGCTGCGTTCCATGCCGCGCGCGTCCCCGAACCTCCTTGAAGTGACAGGCGGATTGTGCTACAAGGTGCACCGAATCCGAAGGAGGGAGCCTGCCATGAAGTTCGTCCCCAAGGATGAAAAGTTCTACGATCTCTTCGAGGAGCTCGCCTGCAAAATTGAGGAGGGCGGGAAACTCTTTGTGGACATCCTGAACAACTACCAGTACGGCGAACCGAAGCTGACGAAGCTCAAGGAGATCGAGCACGAGGCCGACGAGATCACCCACCAGGCCTACGAGCGCATGCACAGGACCTTTCTCACCCCGCTGGACCGCGAGGACATCTACGCGCTGGTCAACAAGATGGACAGCATCCTCGACATGATCGAGGCCTCGGCGGTCAGGATGTACCTTTACAAGGTGAAGACGCCGGCAGAGGAACTCTTCGTCCTGATGCGGATCCTGACGGAGGCCATCGCCAAGGTCAAGGTCGTCGTCCATGCGCTTCGGGACAAGAAGAACTCGAAGATGATCCTCGAGGCCTGTGTGGAAATCAACACGCTGGAAAACGAGGGGGATTACGTCCTGCGAACGGCCATGGCGCGTCTCTTCGAGCGGGAGAAGGACCCCATCGAGCTCATCAAGTGGAAGGAGATCTTCGAGCGGATCGAGGAATCCATCGACGTATGCGAGGATGTCTCCAACATCATCGAAGGAATCGTCCTGAAGCATGCTTGATCCCGTTCTTGCCTCCGTCATCTTCCTGATCGTCATCGCGCTGGCCTTCGACTTCATCAACGGCTTCCACGATGCGGCCAATTCCATCTCCTGCATCGTCTCCACCCGGGTCCTGTCGCCGAAGCACGCCGTCTACTGGGCCGCGTTCTTCAATTTCATGGCCGCCTTCATCGTGGGCACCCCCGTGGCCAAGACGATCGGCGTGGGGATCATCGACCCCGTCATCATCGACTACGAGGTCCTGCTGTGCGCGCTGATCGCCGCCATCGCCTGGAACCTCATCACCTGGTGGCTGGGGCTGCCGAGCAGCTCCTCCCACGCGCTGATCGGGGGCCTCATCGGGGCGGGCCTGACCAAGGGCGGCATGTGGGTCCTCGTCTGGCAGGGGATCATCAAGACAGCCGCCTTCATCGTCCTGTCGCCCACGATCGGTTTCGTTCTCGGTTTCCTTTACATGCTGACGGTCCTCAACCTCACGAAGAAATTCACCGTCACCGAGGGAAACAATGTCTTCCGGCGCCTCCAGCTCGTCTCCTCGGCGATCCACAGCATGGGGCACGGCATGAACGACGCCCAGAAGACCATGGGCATCATTACCATGGTCCTCTTCAGCTCGGGATACCTGCACGGCGACTTTCACGTGCCCCTCTGGGTCGTTTTCGCCTGTTACATCACCATTGCCCTGGGCACGATGGCCGGCGGCTGGCGGATCGTCAAGACCATGGGGACGAAGATCACGAAGCTCCACCCCATGGGAGGGTTCTGCGCCGAGACGGCGGCTGCCAGCTCGCTCATCGGCGCCACCCTCTTCGGTATCCCCGTGAGCACGACGCACACGATCACGGGAGCCATCATGGGGGTGGGCGCCACGCGCCGGGTCACCGCCGTGAGATGGGGGATCGCGGGCAACATCCTGTGGGCCTGGGTTCTGACGATTCCCATCAGCGCGTTGATCTCGGCGGCTGCCTTTTACATCATCGACTGAGCCCCCGGGTCAGTCACCCCGAATCCCGGAAAGGAGGCAGACGATGCTGAAGAAGATCTTCTGGCTGGGCCATTCGACGGTCCGGATCGACACGGAGCCCGTCATCTACATCGACCCCTGGAAGGTGAAGAGGCCGAAGAAGGCGGGCCTCGTCCTCGTGAGCCACTGCCACTACGACCACCTCTCCCCGGAGGACGTGAGAAAGGTCTCCGGGCCGGGTACGGTCGTCCTGGCCCCGGCCGACTGTCTGGGGGATCTCCCGGAGGGGGCCCGGGCCGTCAAGGCGGGCGACCGGGTCGAGCTGCCGGGCATCGTCGTGGAGGTCGTGCCGGCCTACAACACGAACAAGACCTTCCACCCGAAGGCCAGCGGGTGGGTCGGGTTCGTGATCGAGGCCGAAAGGCGTCGCGTCTACTACCCGGGCGACACGGATGCCATCCCCGAGATGGACAAGATCCGGGCGGACATCGTCCTGATGCCCGTCGGGGGGACCTACACGATGACCGCCGCCGAGGCGGCGGACGCCGTCAACCGGATGAAGCCCGTCGTCGCCGTGCCCATCCACTGGGGCGACATCGTCGGCTCGGAGGCCGATGCGAAAAAATTCAAGGAATATTCAAGGGTTCCGGTCGAGATCAAGCCGGTTACCGAGTAGGGTTCCGGCCGGGGTTGCCGTGAATCGCCGCAACGGGGATCCCCTTTTCCCGTCCGCGGGGGAGGGTCGGGGCAGGGGGGGGCGGAGCGGCGTTTTCCCCTTCGTACGGGTAGGAGGTGAAAATTTTTCATCCTTTCCCTTGACACTCCCGAATCCATGCATATAGTTACCTCTGATTTCCCGCAGAAAAAACCGCTACCGACAGGGTCAGCAAGAAATCCATAAACATATCAATATTAAAAAGGGAGGTTTGAGGATGAAGATCAGGCCATTGTACGACAGACTTATCGTGAGGCGCGTTGCGGAAGAGGAGAAGACCAAGGGGGGGATCATCATTCCCGACACCGCAAAGGACAAGCCCACCGAAGGTGAAGTCGTGGCAGCGGGCAAGGGAAGGCTCCTCGAGGACGGCAAGGTCATCCCCATGGACGTCAAGCAGGGCGACCGGATCCTCTTCAGCAAGTACGCGGGCAACGAGGTCAAGATCGACGGCGTCGAGTACCTCATCATGAGGGAAGAGGACGTGCTCGGAATCATCGAAAAGAAGTAAAAAAACAAGGAGGAACCTATAGATGGGTGCAAAGATTCTGCAGTATGACGAGGTCGCGAGAAAGTCGATTCTCGACGGCGTCAACGCGCTGGCGGATGCAGTCAAGGTAACGCTGGGCCCCAAGGGCCGCAACGTCATCATCGAGAAGAGCTTCGGCTCCCCCGTCGTGACCAAGGACGGCGTCACGGTGGCCAAGGAAGTGGAGCTCGAGGACAAGTTCGAGAACATGGGCGCCCAGATGGTGCGCGAGGTGGCGAGCCGCACGAGCGACGTGGCGGGCGACGGCACCACGACGGCGACCATCCTGGCCCAGGCGATCTACCGCGAAGGCGCCAAGACCGTGGCGGCCGGCAGCAACCCCATGGACATCAAGCGCGGCATCGACAAGGCCGTCGAG
>MVQS01000067.1 GCA_002067855.1 Syntrophaceae bacterium PtaB.Bin038 | reverse complement strand
GTCGAGAAAGAGCTTGACGGGCCAGCCCAGCTCGTCGGTCCCCTTCGACTCCGTCTGGATGAAGAGAAAGAGGAAGAGGGCCAGAAAGAGTCCCTGGACGATCCGTCTCGCGCGCGTCAACGTCACCTCAGACACCGATCCTCTTGATCTGGAGTTTCGAGAGGTCCATGACCCCGAGGCCCGCCCTGGCGGCGAGCCTCACGTGCTCGATGTCGCCGGGCTTCATGCCGAACAGGGTGGTCCCGAAGGCGTCGACGGCCACTTGGTCCGTGCCCGCGACGATGGTGTCGAGGCGCTTCACGTCGCCGAGATCGCCGCCGGTGGGGCCGTTGGCCGTCAGGATGCGGACGGCGTCCAGCACGGTGAGCGTCGGCTTGATGACCCGGATGAGATCGACAAGGCTCTCTTCGAGGCGCTGGTGGACGCGGAACCGCACGCCCCCCATGACGCCCATCCAGTTCTTCATGGCCAGGGTGAGTCCCGAGAGGCTGTGGGTCTTGGCGATGGGGACGTTGATGACCTTGTCCGCCTCGAAGATCTCCCCGTAGAGGGGCCAGGACTTCAGGGCCGTCCCGTTGAGCTTGACGTCGCGGTACTTCCGGCTGTCCATGATGACCATCTCGGCGCCGGCGGCGGCGGCCGCGTCGGCGATCCCGCTCTGCCTGTAGCAGCGCCTGGCGTCGTTCACGGTGTTGTCGAAGATGCGGACCCTTTTCGCCCCGGCCTCGTAGCAGAGCTTCGCCAGGGTGCCGACGACGTCGGGGTTGGTGGTGGCGGCGTACTGGGGGGTGCGGTCCCACCCGATGTTGGGCTTCAGGACGACAACGTCTCCCTTGGCCACGAAGCGCTTCATCCCTCCCAGGGCATCCAGTGCCGCCCGGACGGTTTGCGGGGTCGAGGGCCCCTTGGCCACGACCAGATCGGGCCCGCCTGCGGCTTGGGCGATGCGCCCCAGTGCGGAGAGGCTGCCGGGCAGCGTCAGCCCCGCCGAGGAAACCGCCGTCCACTTCAGAAAGTCGCGTCTGTTCATTTGCCGCCTCGCAGGATCTGTTTATGTGCAAAAGTATCACGCCCGGCATGCCGAGGCAAACCGAAAAGGAGAGAGTGGACGCAGTCGCTCGTGCGAGAGGCGAAGGATCGAGGAGCCGTTTTGCCCGCTCAAAAGCGCCTGGATGCAGGGTCTCCGGCATCCCGGGAAGCGAGACGTGCCGTGTCGTGCACTGCGCAGCGACGAGGGATGAGGCGGCGCAGCACACAGGTGGTTTTCGACGGTCCCCTGTGATATGGGTGTCCCATGGGACATATCATAAACCCCGATAAGGAATACCGCCTCCTGCAGCAGCGCCTCGACCGCAACGTGACGGGAGCGCCGGACTCCCCCCATTTCATGGAGATCCTCAAGATCCTCTTCTCCCCTGAGGACGCCGCGATCGCCCGCCAGATCCCGACACGGTTCATCCCCCTGGAGAGGCTTGCGAAAAAGCTGGGCATGGAGACGGCCCGCCTGGACGACCGGGTCACCGCAATGGCCCTGCGGGGACTCGTGATCGACATCGGCCGGGGCAGTCGCCGTCGGGTGTCGCTCGCCCCCGTCGTCATCGGGTTTTTCGAGTACACCTTCATGCGCGCCGACGACACGCTTCCCCTGAAGGAACTCGCAAGGCTCTTCGACGCCTACATGCACGGCGACGACCGGTTCGCCCGGTCGGTTTTCGCGGAACGGACGCAGATCGGCCGCTCGCTGGTCCGCGAGGAGGCCCTGCCGGAGGGCGACCATACGGAGATCCTCGACTGGGAGCGGGCGTCGTGGCTCATCGAATCGTCCAGGGCGGCCTCCGTCTCGATCTGCGCCTGCCGGCACAAGGCCTCCCACCTCGGAAAGGCCTGCGACAGGCCCCGGGAAAACTGCATCGCCCTCAACATGGGCGCGGAGATCCTCGTGAAAAACGGGTTTGCCCGTCCCGTCTCGACGGCGGAGGCCATGAGAATTCTCGAGCAGAGCAAGGAGCGGGGACTCGCCCAGACGGGGGACAACGTGCAGAAAGGCGCCGCCTACATCTGCAACTGCTGCGGCTGCTGCTGCGAAATGATGAAGGCAGTCCGGGTCATGGGCCTGCGCAACGCAATCGTCACCTCGAACTGGACCGTGGAGATCGACGAGGCAAAATGCAAAGGCTGCGGCAGGTGCGCCGGGCTCTGCCCCGTCGACCTGATCGACATGGTTCCCGCTGCGCCGGAGGAGGGTCAAAAGCCGCGGATGAAGGCCCGGCACGAGGGGGAGTTCTGCCTCGGCTGCGGCGTCTGCTTCACGGGGTGCAAGTCCGGCGCGATCCGGATGAGGCCGCGGCCCAGGCGCGTCTTCACCCCCGAGACGACCTTCGACAAGATCATCGCCATGGCCATCGAGCGCGGCAGGCTCGCGAACCTCGTCTTCGAAGGCCATGAACACTGGGGATGGCGCGCCTTCGGCCGGATTGCGGCCGTATTGGAAAACACGCCGCCGGCACGGGCCCTGACGGCCGTCGAACCGCTCCGCTCAGCCTTCTTCGAGGCCGTGGTCCGCAGGGCGAAGCGGCCCGTCTGAGCGGCGGACCGAACCGATCTCTTCGAAGAGCCCCGTCCCTCCGCCGGCCACGGGTTCCCGGAGCATCTTTTCGGTGGATTTTGGCCCCGGGAGTGTTTAAGATAGTCTTACTTTGAAAAGGAGGTTTATCCATGAGATCAAGATCACGCATGCTTTTGCTGATCACGGTAGTCCTTTCGATCCTGATCGGTGCCTCGTCCGCCATGGCCAAGGAAAGGGTCGTCCAGCTCACGCTGCCGGACTGTTCATGACCCTTCACCCGGGAGAGGGTCAGTTGGACCCTCACGAATGTCGTAAAAACCGAAAAGGCCGAAGTCAATGAATACACCCATATCGCCACCGTCACGTTCGACGACGAAAAGGTGACGATCGAACAGATCGTGGAGGCCCTGAGGAATGCGGGGTTCCCCATCGAGGGACCGCCCAAATTCCTGAAATAGGAGAAGTGCGAATACGGGGCGGCGGCCTCCGGAAGACCGCCGCCCCGCCTGTTTCCGAACCGATTTTCCTCAACCCCCTTTTTTCACATCTCTGCGCGAAATCGATACGGGAGGCGGGATCCCCATGGAAGGCTCCACGCGCGAAAAATTTCTCCACACCCTGATGCGGTACCAGGAAAAATTCGGACAGGCGAAGGCCTCGGCCATCCAGGAGAGATTCTGGCTGGAGAGGGAGCGTGTCGTCGCGGAGAGCGCCGCGGAAATCGACTGGTTCCCCTCCTGGAAAAAGAATCAGATCCTCGAGTCGCTGCTCGAAAAAGCCTACCGGGACCTCATCGTGGAAATGGAGCGCGAGGGTCTTTCCTGAAAGCATCCTCGAGAATCTTACGGCGCAAAGGCTTCCGGGTCATGCCGGCGGCCTGCAGCGGCAATCCGTTCCCGCCCTGTCGTTCGAACCCGACGGCCCGCAGGAGGTCACCATGGAGTTCAATGTCCTGATCGGAGGGGAGGCCGGGCAGGGGATGTTTTCCGTCGAGCTTCAGCTCTCGGAGACTCTCTCGAGACTGGGGTACCATTTCTTCGCGACCAAGAACTACATGTCTCGGATCCGGGGCGGCCACAACTACCATATGATCCGCGTGGCGGAGCGGCCTGTTCACGCCCTCAGCGGCAAACCCTGGGACATGGTGATCGCCATGGACGGCGCGGAAACAGAGCGGAGGCATCGCCCCTCCCTGCAGGAGGGGGGCGTCTTCATCGGAACGGAACGGATCGGGCAAATCGAAGCGGAGGCGGCGGAAACCTTTCAGGATGTCACGGCCACGAGCCCCATCCTGGCCGGCCTGATCCTCGCCTGTCTCGGCGCCGACGCCGCGGCGGTGCAGGCGGCCGCGCCCGATGAGCCGGCCCGCAGGGCCCTGGCGAAAGGCAGGGAGCTCGCCGTCCGCTGGGGGCTCGAAGGCCGCAAGGTCCTCTCCCCGAAGGCGGGCGATCACTGCAAGCTCGACGGGAACCAGGCTCTTGCGCTCGGGGCTCTCCTGGGGGGCTGCCAGTTTGCGGCGGGATACCCCATGACGCCCGCCACGTCGATCCTGCACTACTTCGCCTCCGTCGCGGGGGAGATCCCCGTTCATTTTGAGCAGGCCGAAGACGAGATTGCGGCGCTGAACATGGCCCTCGGGGCCTCGTATGCGGGTCTTCGGTCCATGGTGGCCACCTCCGGCGGGGGGTTCGCCCTGATGACGGAGGGCGTCTCGCTTGCAGGCATGACGGAGACGCCGATCGTCGTGATCAATGCCCAACGGCCCGGGCCGGCCACGGGCCTGCCCACGAGGACCGAGCAGGGGGACCTGGAATTCGTCCTCCACGCCGGCCACGGGGAGTTTGCACGCGCGATTTTCGCGCCGGGCTCCATCGAAGAGGCCATCTCGCTTGCCCGAAGGGCCTTCGACGTGGCAGACCGCTGGCAGATCCCCGTGTTCATCCTGACGGATCAGTACCTTGCCGACTCCGTCCAGGTCATGGAAGGCCGCGTTCCGACGAAAATACTGCGGCGCGAGGTCCCCGTCTTCGGGGCG
>MVQS01000066.1 GCA_002067855.1 Syntrophaceae bacterium PtaB.Bin038 | reverse complement strand
CAGAGCATGAGCACCTACTCGCAGAGCATGGACTTCTCGGCGCTGCAGAAGGTGGCGGAGGTCCTGAAGACCGACCTGGAGGCCCAGGGCATCGGGATCGACGGCGAGGACGTGGCGCAGTTCGGCATGGCGGAGCAGGCGAGGACGCGCCGGACCTGGATGAAGACGGAATACAATAAGGCCGCGCGCGGGGAGACCTGCTAATGAACCTGCGGGCGCCCTACGAGTCGCTCCTGGTCCAGACCTGCGACGTCTACCGCCCGACGACCACGCGCAACGCGTACCACGAGATCGTCCCGGGGGATGACGAGCTGGTCGACGAGGGCGTGGCCTGCTTCTGCTCGTTCCCTTCCGGACGGAAGTCCATCCTGCCGACCGGCATCGACCCAAGCAAGCTGAGGATCATTTATTTCAAGAGCGACCAGGACGTCAGGGAGCTGGACGTCATCGTGCACAACGGGAGGAAGTACATCGTGAACTCGGTCGACAGCGCCGGCCTCGACGGGCACCACCTCGAGGCCATGTGCGAGACCGTGATGGGGGGCTGACGTGGCCGACATCGTGGTCGAGGGCATGAGCCAGCTGCTGGGGAAGCTGGACCAGCTGGCGCCCGAGGTCAAGAGGACGGTCGGGCACGAGATCCTGACGGCCACCCTCCTCGTCGAGCAGTCGGCCAAGCAGAACATCGCCAGGAACTTCCACGGCAAGGGGACGCTGGCGGCGTCCGTGAAGCACAGGCTCGAGAAGCTCAGCGGCCTGTCCCTGGCTGGCGTGGTCTACTCGAACCTGGTCTACGCGGCGATCCACGAGTTCGGCGGGACGATCAAGCCCAAGGACGCAAAGTGGCTGACCATCCCGTTCGAGGGCGTGCAGGGCCGGGCGAGGGACTACCAGGACACCTTCTTCGCCAGTACATCGGCCGGCAACCTGGTCATGTTCCAGAAGCGGGGCAAGGACATGGCCGTCCCGCTCTTCCTGCTCGTCAAGCAGGCGGAGATCCCGGCCAGGCCGTGGCTCAACCCGGCGCTGGAGAGCAACCGGGAGGCCGTGGTGGGGATCATCGGGAACGCCGTGAAGGAGGCGCTCGCAAGTGTCGCGCAAAAGTAACGCCTGGATCGTCGACAAGCTGAGGGCTGACCTGGACCTGGTCACGCTGCTCGATGGGGACGCGGATCTGGTACTCATCGCGCAGCCCTACGAGCGGCCGCCGCTGTTCGAGGAGAACCCGGCGATCGTCGTGCTCCGGTCCGAGTCCGAGATGGCCGACTCCGAGAGCTCGCAGGCCGGCGTCAGGCGCGAGACCATCTACCTCGAAGCCAGGAGCCAGGACAAGGGAAGGGTCCACGCCCTGGCGGAGAGGATCCTCGCCGTGCTCGCGGACGCGCACGGGGTCCACGAGCCGGGCGGTTCGATCTACCGGGTGAGGCATGACTGGTCCGCTGGGCCGGCGCTCAACCCGGACGGCAAGACCTGGGAGAGCCAGACGCGGTTCGTCGTCTGGTACAGGTAAAAAAACCAAGGAGGCAGGAGATGAAGACGCCATACGTTTTATGGCTGGACGGCACGATCAAGATCAACGGCACGGACGCCGCGACGCTCGATACGTCGGACGGTCCGGTCGAGATCGAGATGGGAGTGGAACAGGTGGCCGCGGCGGGCAGCCGCGGGGTGGACACCCACCTGGACGTGACCAAGGCCGACTTCAAGATCACGGTCACGGGCACGTTCTTCGATATGCAGATCCTGAGCGAGCTGCTCGGGTTCGCGGAGGCGAACGGGACGCTCGATGACGGGCTGACCTCGTCGAAGAACTTCTCCCTAAACAGCAACGCCAGCTCGCTGGTCCGCCCCTACGTCGAGTTCCTCGTCCAGGGGAACAAGCACGGATCAGAGAACCCGGGGAACGGAAACCTGCCCTACCGGGTCGAGATCTGGGCGGCCCGCGCGCAGGTCGAGGGCGCCGTGACGCTTCCCCTGAGCAAGTCGGAGCACACGAAGGTCAAGCTGACCATGAAGCTCCTGGCGAACGTCGACCCCTCGGAGGACTGGTTCCAGATCCGCGACGAAGAGCAGGAGAGCTAGACCGTGACCCCGGCCCAGAAGAGGGACGTGACGTACCTGGGCGGGCTGCGCGAGAAGGTGACCCTCGCCGGGCTCGACATCGAGCTCGGCGAGCTCGCGCTCAAGCACCGCCCGGAGATGTTCCGGCTCATGGAGCGGGACCTCAAGCTGACGCAGTCCGCCTGGCGGAAGTGGGTCGGGCTGGATCGCGCCGCGTCGATCCCGCTGATCGGCGGCCTCATCCGGTCGGCCTTCGGGCTGGACGCCAAGAAGGACACCGCCGTCGCCATGATGAGCAGGCTCGTCAAGGGCCTGACGGAGAGCGACGTCGAGCTCATCCTGCTCTGCTCCGTGCCCTTCAACCCGCACCTGACCCCCAAGCAGATCAGGGCCGCGGTCATGGACTCGCCGAATTCCGCGGTCCAGGACGCCATCCGGAAGATCCTGGACATGAACGGGGTCGACATAAAAAAAATGATGGCCGCCAGGGAGACGCCCATCCCGGCCCCGGCGGCCAAGGAGACGACGACTGGGAGTGCTGGGTCGCAGGCGTCGTCGAGCTGACGGGATGGACGCGGGAGCAGCTGCTCGACCACACGTGGTCATTCATCGAGCTGCTCGCCGAGGGGACCAAGAAGAACAGGATGTACGAGCGGTATGGCCGGGGGAACTCGGTCATCGTAGGCAGCAGGGCGCTGGAGAGGATCGGCGTCAAGATCGGGGGTTTCAAGCGTGGTACTCCAGGAGCTGAACGTCCGGATCGGGATCCTGCTGGACGAACTTAAAAAGGGTGCCGAGCAGGCGAA
>MVQS01000065.1 GCA_002067855.1 Syntrophaceae bacterium PtaB.Bin038 | reverse complement strand
GTGGCCCCCGCCCGGCATGGCGAACCCGCGGGCCTTCCCCAGGGCGTCGAGCTCGTCGATGAAGATGATGCAGGGCGCCTTCTGCTTGGCCTGCTCGAAGAGATCACGCACGCGGGCCGCCCCGAGGCCGACGAACATCTCGACGAACTCGGAGCCGCTGAGGCTGAAGAAGGGCACGGCACTCTCCCCCGCAACAGCCTTGGCAAGCAGCGTCTTTCCCGTCCCCGGGGGCCCGACGAGGAGGATGCCCTTGGGGATGCGGCCGCCGAGCCCCGTGAACTTTTTCGGGTTCTTCAGGAACTCGATGACCTCCTGGAGCTCCTGCTTCGCCTCGTCGACGCCGGCCACGTCCCTGAAGGTGATCTTGATCTCGTTCTCCATGTAGATCTTGGCCTTGCTCTTTCCCAGCGTCATGAAGCCGGCCTGCTGCCCGCCCATGCGCTTCATGAGGAGGTACCAGATGCCGAAGAAGATCATGATCGGGAAGACCCACGAGAACAGGTCGCGCAGGAACGTGCTCTCCACCTCCCCCTTGAAGGTCACCTGATACTTGTCGAGCAGCTCCGAGAGGTCCTGGTCCACCCGGTTGGTCCGGAAGGGCTGCGTCTCGCCCGGCTTGCCTTCCACCTTCATCTTTCCCTCGATGCGGTTGGCCGAGATGGCCACCTCGGTGACCTTGCCCTCCTTGAGCATCTTCAGGAACTGGCTGTAGGGGACCACCTGGGCGCTCATCATCGAGGCGAGGTAGCTCTGGATGAGCAGGACCGCCCACACCGCCAGGAGGACGTAGAACAGGGAAAATTTGTGCTCTTTCTTCATGAACCGGATCCTTTCCTGAAACCCGCTGGTGTCCCTTGACCGTGGTGAACTCGTTCCGCCCCCCCTGCCGAGGGTTCGCATAAAATAGCAATTCGCGTCGGCCCTGTAAATCGACATTTTGCAAAGAAAAAAACCCGGCGCGTTCGCACCGGGCATTCCTGTTTGTCACTTCTCTCACTTCCCTCACTTCTTCAGGGAAGTTTCGCCTGGTACTCCAGCAGCAGCTTGTCGATTTTCCCTTCCAGCTCCACGAAGGCATCCTTCAGTTTCTTTGCCGCATCTGTGAGGCGCATACCCTGGCGGTTGTCGGTCAGCTCCACGAGCGGCATCCCCAGCCTGTCCTCGGAGGCCCGCAGGCGTCCCCACGCCGCCCGGTAGGACATCTTCAACTTCTTCGCCGCCGCGCTGAGACTCCGGCACTCCTCGATCGCCTCGAGCAGTTCGAATCGGCCGGGGCCGAAGATGACACGATCGTTTTTCTCGAGCCACAGCTTGTGCCTGATCTTCATGTCGGCTCCTTCCCTGCGCCCGGAGAAAGCCGCGCTTCGGGCGCCACGAAATCGCGTGCTATTGTGCACCACAGGACCGGTTATGTCAAACATGACATAACATGCTGATATTGCTGCACTTTTTTGAAAAAAGGTTTGACTCTGGTTCACGTTCCGTCTATATTTCCCCTCGAACGGAACACGCTCGATGCGATACCCGTTCGCTGCGCAGGGATCCCCCTCGAGGGTCAGCGATTCGACGGCGTCCTTGCGAGAGAGAGGCAGCAGTCAGGGGAGTCACTGTCCGTAAAGCCGCCTTTGAAAGCGGCTTTCAGCGGGTGCGCCGTATCCGCTGAGCGACAGTTGATTTCGCGTATTCGGCGGATCCCGGATGATTGCAGAAACTGCCCGCAATTCACGTCTCAGATCTTCACCGTTTAACCGATCCGGCATCCCCGCGCGAACGCGTCCGTCCTTCGACAACGCCAAACACAAGACACGCGAATGACCCCGTACCGGGGATCGAACGCACGTCTTACGAAAGGAGTCAACCATGAAGAAAGGACTGCTTGTATTTGCCATCGCAATGTCCGTGACGCTCGCCCTGGCGGGCATGCTCTTCGCCCAGGCGAAGAAGGGGCCCGCCGCCGACGGCAAGGCCGTCTGGGACTTCATCCAGAAGGAGAAGTACCAGAGTTGGAAGATGTGGCCCGGCACCGAGCCCCAGTACAAGGGCCCCGAGCCCCACGGCGCTTTCCTGACGACCTACGTCAACCAGGCGGCCTTCGATTCCATCAAAGCCAAGAAAGGGAAGTTCGCCGACGGCTCCATGATCGTCCAGGACAACTTCGACAAGAACAAGAAGCTCAAGCACGTCGACGTCATGTACAAGGTCAAGGGCTACAATCCCAAGGGCGGAGACTGGTTCTGGGCGCAGTTCAAGGCCGGCGGCAAGGTGGACCAGGAGGGCAAAATCGACGAGTGCATCAAGTGCCACGAGGCCCAGAAGGGAAACGACTACGTCTACACGAGCAAGATGAAGTAACCGTTCCCGGCGGAATCCTTCCGGGTTCATCGCGGGATCGGACTGAATCGACGGAAGAAATGCAGGAACAGATTGCAGAACAGATTGGATGAAAGGAGGGATCCCGGTCTCACATCGTTCAGGTTTCAAGCCGTCAACACAAGGCAATCCAATGGAGGTCAGACATGGAAGAAAAGAAACTGCCTGATGTTCTCAAGAAGGAGACGAGCCGTCGTGACTTCTTGAGGGGGACCGCCACGGCGGCGGGAGGCGCGCTTGCGATCTCCGCCATCGGCGGCATCGCCCCGAAGAAGGCCGAGGCCCAGTACTCGGTCCAGGGCGCGCCGGGCACCAAGCCCTACGCGCAGAAGTACCGGTTCGCCGAGCGGCAAAATTGCACGGGATGCCGGAGCTGCGAGTTCGCCTGCTCACTGTTCCACACCGGTACCGTACGCCCCGCCCTGTCGCGCATCTACATCACCAAGTACAAGGACATCGTCGATGTGCCGGTCATGTGCTGGCATTGCGACGACGCACCCTGCATCGCGGCATGCCCGACAACCCCGAAGGCCATCCAGAAGGATCCCAAGACCAACGGCATCGTCCTCAATGAGAAGATCTGCCTGGGGGCCAAGTGCATGAAGTGCCAGGAGGCCTGCCCGGCCAAGTACATCCGCGGCAACCCCGACACGGGCCAGCCCCTGATCTGCGACCTCTGCGGCGGCGACCCCCAGTGCGTCAAGGCCTGCCACGAGCAGGCCGGCAACCCCCAGGGGCCCTGCCTGATGGGACGTCCCGTCGGGCTCGGCGTCAACATGGCCTACCGTTCCGTGACGCCGGAGCAGGCGGGGAAGGACCTCGCGAACCTCCTGTTCTACCCGAACGTTGAGGGCAAGCGGGTCGTTCCTGCGAAGACCAAGAAGGGGAGGTGAGAACGATGGCAACACCCAAAGGCGGAAATTTCGGAAAGGTCCTGGAGATCGACCTGAGCAAATTGACCTACAAGACGCGGCCGGTCTCCGATGAGATTTTGCAGCAGTGGATCGGCGGCCGCGGACTCGGCGCCTACTATGCCCTCACCGAGTACAAGGCGGGCAAGAAACCCTTTGATGAGGATGCCTTCGTGTTCGTCGGGCCGGGGCCCCTTTCCGGCACCATGGCCGTCTCCCACCGCACCTGCTTCGTGAACATCAGCCCCCTCACGGGCCGCCTCAATCACGCCGAGTGCGGCGCCCAACTGGCCAGCGAGATCAAGTTCGCCGGCTGGGACGGCATCTACATCAAGGGCAAGGCCAAGAAACCCACCTGGTTTGCCGTCGTGAACGACAAGGTGGAGTTCAAGGACGCCTCGAAGATGTGGGGAAAGACCACCGACGAGGCCCACGAAATGATGATCAAGGAGATGAAGGACCCCGAGATCCGTACGGCCGTCATCGGCCCGGCCGGTGAGAACGGGGCCCTCCAGGCCAACGTGATCGTCGAGCGCTTCCGCGCCGCGTCGCGCAGCAACACGGGGCCGGTCTTCGGCGACAAGAAGCTCAAAGGCTTCGCCGTGCGCGGCACGAAGTACGCCGTGCCCGTCGTGGACAACGCCAAGTTCCTCGCCGCGGCGAGGACCGGCAAGGAGATCAACATTGCCGGCGAGGCATGGGAAGGGCTCAAGCGCTGGGGCACGGGCGGCCTGATGGAGCTCAAGCACTTCCTCCACGGCTCGCTCATCACGAAGAACTTCCAGACCACATGGTACCCCGAAGTCGTGAACATCGGCGGCGAGGAGGCGGCGCGGACCTTCTGGAAGCGACATTCCTCCTGCACCAACTGCCCGGCGCACTGCCTGAAGCTGGGCGTCATCCGCGACGGCAAGTACAGGGGCCTCGTGGCCGAGTCGCCCGAGTACGAATCCGGCGGACTGCTGGGTTCGAACCTGGGCATGAAGAAGTTCGACGAGATGACGGCCCTCATCGAGGCATGCGACGCCTACGGGCTCGACAACATCTCCACGGGCGGCACCCTGGCATTCCTGACGGAAGCCATGGAGAAGGGCGCGATCAAGCCCGCC
>MVQS01000064.1 GCA_002067855.1 Syntrophaceae bacterium PtaB.Bin038 | reverse complement strand
GCCGTTGTGGTTGTCGTCGAGGATGTTGAACAGGGTCTTCCGGGCGATCTCGAAGCGCGAGCAGTAGGTGGTGTAACCCGACACGCTCTGGTCGTTGTAGAAGGGCCCCTCGCAGGCGGGGTTGCTGTAGGGCTTGGTCGGCCAGTTCCACCAGTCGTGGTCGCCCGGGGGGTTCCACTTCATGCTTCCCGAGAGGTCGAGCACGATCATGGCGTCGGGCGCGATGGAGGTGAACAGGCCCGTCTCGTCCGTCAACGGCTGCGCCGAGGTATCCGCGGGAGCCAGGGGGAACAGGAGAATCAGAACGGCAATCCGCAGCAGCGTGTGTCTCAAGAGGGTGCGCATGATCTTTTCCCCGCGTTTTCTCCTGCTCCGGCCCGCACGGACCGCTCCGCTTCTCGCCCCGGCGGCGGACCGGTCCTGCCGCCCCGGGTTACTGCAGCCTCCGGTCGCGCCAGTAGAGGATGTTGGTGCGATTGCTCGTCCCGCCGGGATTGACGGGCGCCTTGATCGTCGTCGCCCCCGTCCCGGAGCCGCCGCTGACGGTGACGTAGAGATCCGGCGTCGGGCTGAAGGGGTTGAGCGAGAGCGTGGGCGCCGTGGGGATCCCTACGCCGAGGGTGATGCTGCGGGCGTTGCCCGTCAGGCTCCCCGCGCCCGAGATGTAGGACACCGAGTAGAGCTTCGCAATCCCCGCGGCGTTGCAGGGGTCCGTCACCCCCGATCCGCCCGGGGTATAGGTCGTGAAGTAGACCTGGCCGCCGAAGACGACGGCCTCGCCCAGCACCTTCTCGCCCGCCCCGGCCAGGTTCATGTACCAGCCGTGCTTCGTCCCGTTGTCGGTGTAGGTGGTTCCCGTGATGTTGTCGAGGTTTGCCCCCGTCCAGGTGCCGGAGAGGTCCGAGTCCTTGACCGCGAAGAACCGCTCCACGTTGGTGCCCACGACGATGGGCTCCGTCTTGTCGCCCGTCCCCCAGTAGACCCAGAGGTTCCCCATGGCATCCTTGGCAACCGTCGGCATTCCGAAGACGGGCCCGTAGCCGTCGCTGCGCGCCAGCAGGCGGCTCCCGGTCCAGCCCGCGGTGCTGTCGCCGGGGAAGCGGAACCGCCAGAGGTTCCCGCCCAGATCGCCGATGTAGACCGTGTCGATGAACCCGTCAAGGTCGCTGTCCACCACCGCCGGGGACCCCGCGAGGGCGTAGTTCATGTTGGGGTCGCCTTCCCGGGTGTAGCTCCAGAGCACGCTGCCGTCGGCCAGGTCGATCACAAAAAACCCTTTGCCGCGCTTGTCGCAGTCCGTCCCCGTGCCGTCGTAGGGGTTGCAGACGGACCAGTTGTGGCCGCCGCCCATGAAGCCGACCCACTTCTCGCTGCCGTTCACCTTCAGCCGGTGCATCACCACCTTGCTCCAGGGGTCCCCCAGGTAGGGCGCCTGGGCACCCGTCGGGGTGATGCGCCACCTGTAGACGGGGTTGAGCGTGTCGGTCACATCCATGGCGTAGAAGCCGCAGTAGTGGGGCCGCGTCGCGTCGTAGACGAGGCTGAAGTCGCTCAGGCAGTCCGACGAGGAACTCCACAGGTACGGGTCCGCCCCGCGGCCCAGGCCGAACACGAGCAGGGTCTTCCAGTCGGCGGCCGACTTCGTCGCGCCGCTGCCCGTGCCCAGCCACACGTCGGCCACGGAGATCGGGCCGTCCACGAAGTAGACGTGCGGCATCCCCGCCGGGTGGGCCATGTGTGCGATCTGGCGGAGCTTAGGGACCACGTTCGGCGGGATGAAGCTCCACGCCTCGGAGCCGTCGGAGGTCTTGAAGGCGTGCAGCTGGCCGTCGTTGGCGCCCGCCAGGACGATCCGCTGACCGTTGGCGGACGATCGGACGTGGTTCGTGCGGTGCGCGGCGAAGGCGTTGGCGCTGTCGTGGGTGTCCTTGTAGTAGTACGACGGCGTCCCCACCGTCACGGGGTTGGCCCGGAAGATGTCGCCCAGCTTCCAGTTGTCCTTGTTGTAGGCCGTCTCGCCGCGGATGTAGCCGACGACCTCGTTGCGACGCGTGTCGTTCTCGACGCCCAGGACCGCGTAGGTGATGTTGACCGTCGTGAAGTCGACGAGTGAGCCGCCCTTGTAGGTCTTGATCACGCGCGTTGCCGGGTCCCGGGCCTGCAGGAGCTGGCCGGCGTCCCAGAGGGCGCCCCCGACAGTGCCGTCGCTGAGGATCTGATACTTGCGAAGGTGGCCCAGCCACATGGGGTCGTTGCTTACGGGCTGGAAGGAGACCTCGTAGAGGAAGTTCTCGTCGGCCAGACGCGTGGAGGCCACCGAAGACTGAGAGAAGGCGTAGTTGGCCTCGCGGATGTAGTTGATCGCCTCGCGCAGGCCCGCCTCCAGTTCCACGGCATCGCCGGCGATGAAGGCATAGCCGTTCAGCGTCGTGTTCCCCGGGTCGTTGGTCACGGCGAAGCACTGGGTGCTCGTGTCGTCGCAGGTGCCCACGGTGGGGGAATCGGCGCAGGGGTCGGCCGAGAATGCCGAGACGTCGAGGGCCGTCTTGTCACCGCTGTTCGTGACCAGCGGGTTGTCGGTGCCCCCGTAGTAGGCCATCCAGTTCAGGGTGTTCTTCTCGATGTCGGGCATGTTGGAGCCGAAGCCCACGACGAATAGCTTGTAGCCCGCGTCGGCCAGCGCCTTGGCCCGGGCCACGGAGGCCCGCCTTCGCTTGTACTGGGTGCGGTCCGTGTCGTTGACGGCGTCGCCGCAGTACATCGTGTCGGCCCCGTCGGAGAGCAGGATCACGAAGCGCTGCCGGCAGTTCTTGTAGGTGTCGGCGTCCTTCTTGGTGTCCATCGTCGTCTTGACGCTCTCGAGGGCCAGGGCAAGAGGCGTGGCCCCGCCGACGCTCGAGTCGGTCCTCATCGAGCTAAGGATGCACTTGTAGTCCGCAATGTTATAGGAGGTCGGCGTCGTGCAGTAGGTGAGAGACCCGAAGGGGGCGCCGCAGTAAATGTTGCGGTAGGAGGTCCCGATGGGTTTCCACTCCTGGTAGTATGCACCCTGGAACTTGGCGAATCCCATCCGGATGTTGAGGCTCGTGTCGTCATCGGTGAAGACCTTGCCGTCCTTGTTGTCGTCGAGGAGCTTCTTGATGACATCCCTTGCGATGAGATAGCGGGCGCAGTCGGTGCCGTAACCGGGCATCTCCGTGCTCGTCTGGTAAAAGGGGCCCGAGCACGTTGCATTGCTGTAGCGCTTGAGAACGGAATTTCCGCAGTTGATCGTGTAGGGAGGGACGTAGCTCGTCCGGTAGTCGTTGTAGAGCCCCGGGTCATTCCAGATGGCGGCGCAGCTGCCGTTGGCGGGGTTGTAATAGCAGGACGTGAGCCCCGCGGGGCAGTGGAAGATGTCTCCCGGCGGGTTCCACTTCATGCTCCCCGACATGTCGAGTACGATCATGGCCTCGGGGGCCACGTTGGTAAAGAGCCCCGTCTCGTTGCAGGATTCGTCGGTCGTGCAGGTCTGGGCGAAAACGACCCCGGGCACGCCGAGAAGGGCGATCAGGGTAGCGAAGAAAAAGAGGATGCGCGGGGATTTCATGGTGCGTGCTCCCTAGCGGGACATGGTCCCCATCTCGACGGGGCCGTGGCCGAGGCCCGCCTCGATCGTCATGCTCGTATTGTAGGCCGTGTTGCGCCCCGTGATCCGGGCGTCGTAGCGCGCCTGACCCCAGGTCTGGGAGCCCCCGATGGAGAATCCCGGCAGGGGGATCTGCGCCGGGCCCGTCGTGGGTTCCGTCGGCTGCTCGATCGTGTACTGCGTGTTCGGGTCTCCGCCCCCGCCGACCGGCTGGTTCGTCACGGTGACGGCCGCCAGGTTGGCGGGATCGAAATTCACGGTCAGCCAGTGAAGCCCCGCCTCGGCGGCGTTGACGGCCTTCTTGTCGCCCACGGACCGCATGCTCACCCGGATGTCCCC
>MVQS01000063.1 GCA_002067855.1 Syntrophaceae bacterium PtaB.Bin038 | reverse complement strand
CTACTTCAAGACCTACGGCCTCCCCGTGACGATCTCCAACTGCTCCAACAACTACGGCCCCTGGCAGTTCCCGGAGAAGCTCATCCCCCTCATCACCCTCAACGCCCTGGAGGGCAAGCCCCTGCCCGTCTACGGCGACGGCCGCAACGTCCGCGACTGGCTCTACGTGGAGGACCACTGCGAGGCCATCTGGACGATCATGAGCCGGGGGCGCCGCGGCGAGACCTACAACATCGGGGGCAACTCCGAGGAGGAGAACATCGCCGTCGTCCACGGAATCTGCGACATCCTCGACGAGATCCGACCCCGGGCCGGCGCGGGCCCCCGGCGCGAGCTGATCACCTTCGTCACGGACCGCCCGGGCCACGACTGGCGCTACGCCATCGATTCGAGCAAGCTGCAGTCGGAACTCGGCTGGGCGCCCCGCGAGTCGTTCCGCACGGGTCTTCGCAAGACGATCCTCTGGTACCTCGAGAACAGCCGGTGGGTCTCCCGCGTCCGAAGCGGCGAGTACCTCAAGTGGATCGACGAGCACTACGGTCCCGGCGGGAGATAGATCCCCGAATTTTGCATCCTTCCCGTTGAATTGTCCCGGGAATTGTTGTAATAGTATCGCCTGCGAAAACATCCGTATCGGGTTTGCGTCGAATCAAAGGGGGAGATGTCTTGAGGAAGATCCGGATTGCCATCGCCGGCGTCGGCAACTGCGCCTCTTCGCTGATCCAGGGAATCGAGTACTACCGCAGGAAATCACCGAAGGACATCATCGGCCTGATGCACTGGGACCTCGGCGGCTACCGGCCCTCCGACATCGAGGTGGTGTGCGCCTTCGACATCGACCGCCGCAAGGTCGGCAGGGATGTCTCCGAGGCGATCTTCCAGCCCCCCAACTGCACCACCGTGTTCCAGCCGAAAGTCCCGAAAACGGGGGCCCGGGTCGCGATGGGGAAAATGCTCGACAGCGTCGCCCCCCACATGAGCCGGTACGATCCCCGGTTCGCCTTCGTGCCGGCGAGCCGGAAGGAAGCGACGAAAAAAGACGTGGTCGGGGCCTTGAGGGATTCGGGTGCCGAGATCCTGCTCAACTACCTGCCTGCGGGCTCCGAGGAGGCGACCCGGTTCTACGCGGGATGCGCCCTCGAGGCGGGGGCGGCCTTCATCAACAACATCCCCGTCTTCATCGCCAGCGACCCCGAGTGGGCGAAACGGTTCGAAAAGAAGGGCCTGCCCCTCATCGGCGACGACGTGAAGAGCCAGCTCGGGGCCACGATCATTCACCGGGTGCTCACGCACCTCTTCAACCTCAGGGGGGTCAAGCTCGAGCGGACCTACCAGCTCAACACGGGAGGCAATACGGACTTCCTCAACATGCTGGACCGCAGCCGCCTGAAGTCCAAGCGCATCTCCAAGACCGAGGCCGTGCAGTCCCAGGCGGGCAAACGG
Source organism: Syntrophaceae bacterium PtaB.Bin038 (assembly GCA_002067855.1). Lineage (GTDB taxonomy): Bacteria > Desulfobacterota > Syntrophia > Syntrophales > UBA2192 > UBA2192. The sequence continues at coordinate 2,495 of MVQS01000063.1, read as the reverse complement.
CTCGCGCCGGAGAACATCCACATCGGCCCCAGCGACTGGGTCGCCTGGCAGAAGGACAACAAGGTCTGCTTCCTGCGAATGGAGGGGAAGCTCTTCGGGGACGTCCCCATGAACCTCGAGATGCGGCTCTCCGTCGAGGACTCGCCCAATTCGGGCGGTGTCGTGATCGACGCGATCCGCTGCTGCAAGATCGCCCTCGAGAGGGGGATCGGCGGCATCCTGTACGGCCCCGCGGCCTATTTCATGAAGCACCCGCCCAGGCAGTTCACCGACGAGGAGGCCTGCGAGATGACGGAGGCGTTTATCAGCGAAGCAGGCTCAAGGCCCGAGGCAAAAGGCTAAAGGGGTTTTCGTCTCTTTCCTTCCCTTTTTCCTTTTTCCTTTTTCCCCGCCCCTGTCAATCGTGCATCCATCGGGTCCGTCTCCTTCAGTATCCCCGCCATCGCATCGTGGATCCTGCCGTTGGTGGCCAGCACGTGGGGCGAATACAGATCGAAGGGCCCGCCGAAGAGGTCCGTCACCCGCCCCCCCGCCTCGGTCACCAGGAGGCAGCCGGCCGCCGTGTCCCAGGGGTGCAGCTTCAGCTCCCAGAACCCGTCGAAGCGCCCCGCCGCGACGTAGGCCAGGTCGAGGGCCGCGGCGCCCGCGCGGCGGATGGCCTGCGCCCGGAGGGCCAGGGCGCTGAAGTAGTTGATGTTGTTGTCGGGATCGACCCGGATGTCGTAGGGAAAGCCCGTGGAGAGAAGGCTCCGCGTCAGTTCGGCCGTCTTCGAGACGGCGATGCGCTGCCCGTTGAGGAACGCCCCCCCGCCCTTCTCGGCGGCGAAGAGCTCGCCCAGCATGGGGTTGCAGATCGCCCCCGCGATCACCTCGTCTCCGCGCTGCAGGGCGATGGAGACGCAGAACACGGGGTAGTGATGGGCGTAGTTCGTCGTCCCGTCGAGCGGGTCGATGATCCAGGTGAATTCCTTTCGCCCCGCCCCGCCCCTCGTCTCCTCGGCGAGGATCCCGTGGCCCGGGAAGGCCTTCTCGATGCGCTCGATCAGCAGCGCCTCGCATCCCCGGTCGGCCTCCGTCACGAGGTCGATCTCCCCCTTGTAGGTGATGTCGTGCGCCGTGTTGAATTTCGCCTTCAGAAAGCTCCCGGCCTCCAGCGCCAGCTCTGCGGCAACGTCCGTGTATGATCCCATGGTCTCCCTCCGCTTTTTCCTCGGGCGGCCCACCTTATCGCAACGGGCCCGTGCTGTGAAGTGAAAATACGCGGCTGCGGCGGGCCGGAAGTCCGCCCCGTCCCGGGACATTTTCTGTTGCACGGCCCGCCCATTGGTGATAAACCTAGCCGAAACTCGCGGACCCGGGGGACTCGAAAGGCAACGCCGTGGAGAAAACGGATCGGAAAAACGAGTTTTTCGAAGAGCTTAAACGCACCCGCGAATCGAAGGGACTCCGGCTCGAGGACATCGCCCGCCGCTACCGGATCCGGTTTTCCTTCCTGGAAGCGATCGAGAGCGGGAGCTTCGACGATCTGCCCGAGCCCGTCTACGCGAAGACCTTCATCAAGACCTACGCGGGCGCCCTGGGCGTGGATGCCGGGCCCATCCTGGCGCAATACGCGAAGCACATCGAGAAGACCCTGCCGTCCGCCCCGCCCGAAGAGGCGGCGGCCGCGAAGGGGCCCGACGCGGGAAAGGCCGTCCTGGCCTGGTTCGGGATGCTGGGAAGCCGGGTCATCTGGACCTTTCTGGCCCTGGCCGTGTTGATCGGCCTGGGCATCTACGCCTTCCAGGACAGGCCCGAGAGGCCCGTTCCTGCGAAGACCGCGGTGCGCGAGGAGGCCAGGCCGCCCGAAAAACCCGCCGAGGTGAAGCCGCCCGAGGGGCAGCCGGCCCAGCCCGCGCAGCAGCCCGAATCGGCACCGCCGCAGCAGCCGGACGCCGCCCCCGCGCCCAAGAAGCCGGAGTCCCAGCCGGCGGCGGAGAAGAAGGAGCCCGCGACGGCACCGCCGCCCGCAGCAGGGGGAACCCTGAGCCTCACGATCGAGGCCACCGAGGCGGCCTGGGTCCAGGTGAGGGCCGACAGGACACCGGCCGTGCAGAGGCTCCTGCAGGCCGGCGAGAAGGTCAGCGCGGAAGCGAGGGAAAAGATCACCGTCGATCTCGGTAACGCCGGCGGCGTCCAGATCACCTTCCAGGGGCAGTCCCTGGGAAGCCCCGGCAAGCGCGGGGAGGTGGTTCACCTCGTCTACCCCGAGGGGAAGCGCGTGGAGAAAAAGAGGCCGGAAGAGCCGAAACCGCCCGCCGGGGCCGAGGCGAAACCGGCCGCGGAATAACACGGCAGCCGGACCCGGGCCGCAGGCGTCGGGCGATGCGACAGCAAGGAGACAGACACCATGTTTGGATTGGGAATGCCGGAACTGATCATCATCCTCGTCATCATCCTCATCGTGTTCGGGGCGGGGAAACTCCCCGAGATCGGCGGGGCCATCGGAAAGGGGA